>DHIV01000114.1:0-11539 GCA_002403995.1 Gallionella sp. UBA4737
TGCGTACGGGATTATGACAACAATCGCTTCCAACTTGCAAGCTGTGCGCGACGCGATTGCGGCAGCCGCTACAGGAGCAGACCGTCAAGCAAACGAAATCAGCTTGCTGGCGGTCAGCAAGACCTTTGCGCCGGATGCCTTGCGCAA
The DNA here is from genome assembly GCA_002403995.1 of Gallionella sp. UBA4737. Classification (GTDB taxonomy): domain Bacteria; phylum Pseudomonadota; class Gammaproteobacteria; order Burkholderiales; family Gallionellaceae; genus Gallionella. The sequence continues at coordinate 148 of DHIV01000114.1, forward strand.
GGCTTGCCTCGCGGGGCAGACGCGCTTTGCGGAAAGCTATGCGCAAGAGGCATTGGACAAGATGGCTGCGCTACAAGATTTACCGATTGAGTGGCATTACATCGGGCCGATCCAAAGCAACAAAACCCGCGCCATCGCGGAAAACTTTTCTTGGGTGCATAGTGTGGACAGGTTGAAAATCGCCGAACGTTTATCCGAACAGCGGCCAGCACATTTGCCGCCGTTGCAGGTATGCTTGCAGGTCAACATCAGCATGGAGGCCAGCAAAAGCGGCGTGGCTCCAGATGAAGCGGGCGCATTGGCGCGCGCCATCGCGAAACTGCCCGGGTTGAAATTGCGCGGATTGATGGCGGTTCCCGCGCCCAGCGACAATGTCGTTGCTCAACGCCTGCCCTTCGCGCAGTTGCGCAAGTTGCGCGATCAATTGAACCAGCAGGGCTTGCAGCTGGATACTTTATCGATGGGCATGTCGCACGATTTTGCCGCAGCGATAGCAGAAGGTGCGACTATGGTGCGTATCGGGACTGCAATTTTCGGTGATCGGAATTATGGGGATAAATAAATGATTATCTGTTTCATCGGAGGTGGAAACATGGCAAGCGCCATGATGGGCGGCCTCGTCAAGCAGGGTGTTTCACCGCAACAACTGCGCGTGGTGGAAATCAATGACGCGAACCGGAAACGGCTGGAATCCCAAGGGTTCGTCGTATTTGCGAAACAGGACATGGAAGCGATTCTAGGCAGCGACGTCATTGTGTTGGCAGTGAAGCCGCAGCAAATGAAAGAAGTCGCTGAACAGCTGGGCTCCCAGCTCTCGGCAGGACAAATCGTGCTGTCGATCGCCGCAGGCATCCGGCTCATAGACCTGGCACGATGGCTGGGCCTCCAAAACACAAGATCGCTGGGCCACCAAGACACCGGTCTCGTTTTGGTTCGCGCCATGCCCAATACCCCCGCCCTGATCGGTGCCGGTATTACGGGACTGTATAGTTTTTCACCTTTGACTGGCGGGCAGCAAAAGTTTGTCGAAGCGGTAATGAAAGCCGCAGGTGCGCTTGTATGGATTCGCAGCGAAGAGGATATGGACGCAGTAACTGCCGTTTCCGGCAGCGGACCGGCATACTTTTTCTACTTCATCGAGGCGCTAGAACAAGCCGGAATAGAACTTGGCCTGCCAGAACAAACAGCACGCACGCTCGCTCTGGAAACCGCCCTCGGCGCTGCCAGACTTGCTCATGAAAGCACAGAAACGCCCGCCACGCTGCGCGAGCGCGTCACCTCCAGGAACGGTACCACCGAGCGCGCCCTGCTGAGCATGGAAGCCAATCATGTGAAGCAACATATCATCACGGCGGCTAAAGCCGCAGCTGCGCGTTCGCGCGAAATGGGCGACGAACTGGGTAAAGCATGACGCTCCCGGAGAAACAATGCTAAACAACGCGATGCAATTATTGCTTGATGTTTTCGTGCAGGGCTTTGCGGGTGTGCTGCTGTTCCGTTTTCTGCTGCAATGGCTGCGCGCCCCGATGCGCAATCCGGTCGGCGAATTCATCATGGCGATCAGCGATTTTGCAGTGTTGCGCGCGCGCCGTTTCATCCCCTCGATGTGGCGCCTGGATAGCTCGAGTCTGTTGCTTGCATTGGTCGTGGAGCTGGTCTATCTGGGTTTGACGCTGTCGCTCGAGGGTTATCCGTTCGTGCATTTTCCGCTACTCGGGTTATTGGCCTGGGGCGCGGTGAAACTCATTAAAATAAGCGTGTACCTGTTGATGAGCGCGCTGGTGGCCCAAGCGATCCTATCCTGGGTCAACCCCTACACTCCACTTGCTCCCTTGCTGGCGGCAATCACCCATCGCTTCCTGCGGCCGCTGCAACGCATCCTGCCATTGATCGGCAACGTGGATCTATCTCCGCTGGTATTGCTTGTGATCTGCCAGATCATCCTGTTTGTGCCGTTGGCGATGCTGGAAAGCCTGGCGGTGCGATTACTCTGATGCAACCTAACTGGTATCGCCGCAATGGAGAAACCATTACGCTTACGTTGCATGTCCAGCCGGGTGCGAAGCGCAGCGAGATCGTCGGGCTGCACGGCGAGGCGCTCAAGATAAAGCTGGCCGCACCGCCCATCGAGGGACGTGCCAACGACGCACTGCTGAAATTCATCGCTGAATTGTTTGCCGTGCCCTTGCGCAATGCGGAGCTTAAACAAGGAGGGCAATCGCGTCACAAGGTGGTGACAGTTACCGGCAGCAAAGTCCCGCCGGAAAGCCTGTTAATAGTGCAATAATAAAATCTGCTGAGATACTGACTCATCGGGAATCGCCATTGCATCATGTGCCTCAGTAGTATAAAAATATCCGCGCGCAGGTGTCCGGCCAGCAACTCAGTGTAACGGGGGTATCGAATGAAAGAAACTTTGAGACCGGGTATCAGATACGAACATAAGTTCGTCGTACCCGCATCAAAGACCGTCCCCGCTCTCTATCCGGAAGCGGAAGAGTTTGCGGCAATGCCCGAGGTCTTTGCAACAGGCTTTCTGGTGGGCTTCCTCGAATGGGCCTGCATCAAGGCGATCAAGCCGCATCTTGACTGGCCGCATGAACAAACGGTTGGAACGCACATTGACGTCAGCCACGAAGCCGCAACACCGCCCGGCCTTGAGGTGACCGCAACCGTTGAATTGACAGAAGTCGATGGAAGAAGGCTGGTGTTTGCCGTGGAAGCCCATGATGGGGTAGACCTGATCTCCAAAGGACGGCATGAACGGTTCGTAATCAACACAGAAAAATTCAATGCAAAGGTCGGCGCAAAGAAAAGGGGCAATCCATAAACTATCGGTCAAAACGATATGGGGGCGTAGCTTGATTTTTAATCTATGAAAATCAATGGGGCATCGTCCCCGTGTTATCAGTCAAGCTTGGGGAAGGCGAGATGACAAATGACTCAAGAAAGGCATTGCCTGAAGGCATCAATAATTTTCGGTTGAAAACCAAATTCTACGAGTCGCTTCGTTTATTTGAGGCGGCAAAAGATGCCGGCAGCCTTGCCGGTGATCCGGACCTAAAAAGAGCTGTCCCAAACAGCCGAAATACACCGCAGCGGCGGTCGTGTATATGAGCTCCTGAGCAAAAAAATCGGGGAGAGACGAATTCCCTGAAAGTAATTGACGACAAGACTCTGCACGCTGTAGAGCAGCATCACAACACCAAAAAAGCCAACGGCAAACCGATCGGTCAATTACTTGTCCATAGGGGAATAATCGAACCGGAAGATTCGACAAGGGCGCCATGCATCCATTCCGGCATGCCGATGGTGGATGTTCTGGCTATCCACAGCACCTGCGACATTCTGGATCGCATCCCGACTGAAAAGGTTGTCGAAAAGAAGGCAGTCCCGGTGGGTGTGCATAACGAAACGCTATATTTTGCGGTAGCAGACTCGGCCACTTTTTCTGAACATCACCACTTCGCATTCATAACCAAATTGAATATCAAGCCGGTTTTTCACCCGCTCATGAAATTGACACTTTTCTCAATACCAAATTGAGCGGCGCCGACTAGGATCTTTGTACGGGCCAAGTGATCTGTTCGCATAAGTCCCCGATAGGAACCTGTTCCGATAGTGCGTATAGATTCGGTATCGCATCTTGTTGAATGCACACTGCCACAGGGTAACCTGCTGGCGACGGCACTAATTAAGCAGGCAGGCAGCCATCGGTTTGTCGCTGCGATAAGGAGAAAATACCTGCAGCTTCCACTGCCCCGATAAATGAGTGGCCAGCTGCGTTGTCTTGTCCGCGATATCGGCACAAATATTTCTTGCCACCTCGTCATCAAAGCTGTCGATCATGACGTCAACTGTACTTTCGCGACTGTTGACGGTGCATTGTTTGGCGAGGCCTGTGCCTTCGATAGACGAGCACAATCGGGACGTATCATCCGCCGCGCTTGGCTTTCCGGAAGCGGGCTTCTGCTGCGTATCGGAATTGCCGCATCCGGCGAGCAGCAGGTGCAGGGCAACAATTGCAAGCAGTAGCGCTGTCTTGGTCATTTTTCCTCCCTGGGATTTCGCCCGCTTCCAGCGGCGCCTACATCAGAATCACGTCGTATTGTTCCTGGCTGTATATCGTTTCGACTTGCATCGAGATCGGCTTGGCGATGAAGTCGGAAAGCATCGCGAGGGCTTGGGATTCCTCATCCAGGAATAGATCTATCACCTGTTGCGAACCGAGGATGCGGTATTCGCGCGCATTGAACTGGCGAGCTTCGCGGAGTATCTCGCGCAGGATCTCGTAGCACACCGTCTGCGCAGTTTTCACTTCACCGCGTCCCTGACAGGTAGGGCACGGCTCGCACATCACATGCGCCAGGCTCTCACGGGTGCGCTTGCGGGTCATTTCCACCAGCCCCAACGAAGAGAAGCCGTTCACGGTGATGCGGGTATGGTCGCGAGCCAGGGCTTTATTGAATTCTTCCAGCACGGCATCGCGATGTTCCTGGGTATCCATGTCGATAAAGTCGCAGATGATGATACCGCCCAGATTGCGCAGGCGCAGTTGCCGCGCGATGACTTGCGTGGCTTCAAGATTGGTCTTGAAAATGGTGTCGTCAAAACTGCGCAGCCCTACATAACCCCCGGTATTCACGTCTATGGTGGTCAGCGCTTCGGTTTGATCGATGATGAGATAGCCGCCCGATTTCAGATCGACGCGCTTGGACAGGGCACGCTCGATCTCTTCTTCCACGCCATGCAGATCGAACAGCGGGCGTGAACCGGGATAATGTTCGAGCTTATCGCTCGCAATCGTATTGTAGGCTTGCGCAAATTCGAGCATTCTCTGGTAGGTGCTGCGGGAATCGACCAGGATGCGCGTGGTTTCCTGGCTGACAAAATCGCGCAGCACACGCAGGCTGATGTCGAGTTCCTGATACAGCAGTTGCGGTGCACTGGCGGTCTTCGCGACGGCTTGCAGATTGCCCCACAGCTTGTCCAGATAAGCGATGTCGGCGGCAAAATCCGGTTCCGCCGATGCTTCCGCCACGGTGCGGATGATATAGCCGCCCTGATGCTCCGGCGGCAGCACGGTTTGCAGACTGGCGCGCAAAGCATCGCGCTGCTCCACGCTTTCGATGCGCTGCGATACGCCGATATGGGCCTCTTGCGGCAGATATACCAGCAATCGTCCGGCTATGCTGAGTTGGGTGGATAGCCGCGCGCCCTTGCTGCCGATAGGTTCCTTGATGACTTGCACCAGCAGGGCCTGTCCTTCGAATAGCAGTTTCTCGATCGGTTTGGCTGCCTCGATATTGCGGCTATTTTCCCAGATATCCGCCACGTGCAAAAATGCCGAGCGCTCCAGGCCTATGTCTACGAAGGCGGATTGCATCCCCGGAAGTACGCGTTTGACTTTGCCGATGTACACATTGCTGACAATGCCGCGACTGCTGCCGCGTTCGATGTGCAGATCCTGAACCACACCGAGTTGCATCACCGCAACGCGGGTCTCTTGCGGGGTGACGTTGATAAGGATTTCTTCGCTCATGATGATCTGCTCAGCGGGATATCACGGCGTGGGGTAACCGAAGCGCTGCAGCAATTGAACCGTTTCGCACAGCGGCAAGCCCATCACTCCGGAATAGCTGCCGGACAGGTGTTCTATGAGTGCCCCGGCTTGCCCCTGTATGGCATAAGCACCGGCCTTGTCTGTGTACTCGCGGGTGTGCAGGTAGCGGCGGATACGTTCTTCGCTGAGTGCAACGAAACGCACCGTGGAAACAGAAAGCGCAACCTCGACATGTTCATCCAGCGCGATCGCGACCGCACTCAGCACTTGATGTTCTCTCCCGGAGAATTCGCGCAGCATCGCAGCGGCCTGCGCTGGGCTGTCCGGTTTGCCGAATATCTTGCCATCCAGCGCAACTGCGGTATCGGCAGCCAGTACCGGGGCCGGCGGAAGATTGCGGAACCTGAGCACTGAATATCCTGCTTCGGCTTTGGCTTGCGATACCCTCCGGACATAGTTCTCCGGCTGTTCATCGGCATGGGGTGTCTCATCCACTGCCGTGTTGCGGCGCGGGTCAGCGCGCAACAACAGCATCTCGAAATTAACGCCGATCTGTTTGAGCAATTCGCGGCGGCGCGGGCTTTGCGATGCCAGGTAGATGCGTGGCTGGGTAATCATGGCGCCAAGGATAACCCAAAAAGCCCGAAGTTTGCCCAAATGCATGCAGCGCAAGAAATTGCGCAGGTCGATATGCAAGCAGGTATATTTTTGATCAACACAGCATAACCAGCCACTTGGTTGCCGTTTGCTGGCAACCAAGTGGAATGGCTAGTAGTCCCATCAGTAGGGATGCGATCCGGGTTTTTATTCACGGTGATAGGGGTGATTGTGCATCAAGCTGTGCGCCCGGTACAACTGTTCCGCAAGCAGCACGCGCACAAAAGCGTGGGGCAAGGTGAGCGCGGACAGCGCCAACTGTTGCTGTGCGGCCCGTTTCACCGAGCCATGCAGGCCATCTGCGCCGCCGATGATGAACGCGATATCGCGCCCTTCGCGCATCCAGTCCTGCATCTGCGCGGCGAGCTGTCTGGTGGTGGGCTGTGTGCCGCGCTCATCCAGCGCGATGCGCAAACAGTTTGGCGGCAGAGCAGCGAGGATGCGTTGTGCTTCGGCCTCCATGATCTGCGCCGTCGTCTTTCCGGAGGTGCGCGGCTCGGGCTTGATCTCCAGCAGCTCGATCCTTGCCTCGCGCGGCATGCGCTTGCTGTATTCGTTGAAGCCCGCGGTGATCCAGTCCGGCATTCTGTGTCCCACGGAGACTATAACCAGCTTCATGATAAGACCTCTGCACGACGTAGCGAGCGCAGGTCAGACGAGATGAAAAGGGGCGAAAAACCGGAATGTATGCAGTTATACATGAGGATTTTGAGCCACTTTTCGACGAAGTATCACCAAGCGCATAACCAACGACTTAGTTGGCGTAGTTTGACAACTTAGTCGGATGGCTAGTTGTTTCATCAGTAGTTGTGCAGAGGTCTTATTTTGGGGGTTTGGCCAACTTGGGCCTGGCCGCCTGCGCCTTGCTCCACAATTCCTCGAGGCTGTAGTAATCACGGACGGCGGGCTGCATGATGTGCACCAGCACCTCGCCCAGGTCCACCAGTATCCACTCGCCGCTGTCCTCTCCTTCGACGCCATAGATTTTTTCGCCGCGTTCCTTGAGCTTGACCGCCACGTTGTCGGCCAGTGCCTTGGTCTGGCGGGTGGATTGGGCGCTGGCAATGATCATGCGCTCGAACATCGTGCTGAGCTTGCTGGTGTCGATCACTTTGATATTGCTGGCTTTGACATCCTCCAGTGCGGAGATGACGGCCTGGGTTTTTTCTTCAGTTGTTAGCATGGGTATATAAATGATGTTGATGGATGTAATCGGCCACTGCGTTGGGCAGCAGATAGCGTATGCTGCGTTTTTCCGCGACGCGGCTGCGGATCAGCGTGGCGGAGATCTCCAGCTTGGGAATGGCCAGTTCGGCGATCCCGCCAGCCGGCTGTCGCGATAAGGCATCCGCAGTGCACAGGCGCCGTTGATAGTGTGATCGCAATGCCGGTGTCGCAGTATGGATACGCTCCTCCAGCGTGAAGCCGGGGCGGTAACCCACCACGATGTGCGCCAGTTCGAACAATCGTTCCCACTCGTGCCAGGTATGCAATTCCAGGAATGCATCCCCGCCCATCAGCAGACACAGCGGTTGTGCCGCGCCCAATTCGGCACGCAGTTCGCGCAAGGTATCCACCGTATAGCAGGGATTGGTGCGCTCGACTTCGCGGTCGTCCAGCACGAATGCAGGCTGATCGGCGATCGCCAACCGCACCATCGCGCTGCGATGCTGTGCGGAGACTTGCGGTGCATCGCGATGCGGTGGCGTGCCGGCGGGGATGAAACGGATCTGCTTGAGGCCTGCCAGCTCCAGCATCTCCTCGGCGAGACGCAGATGACCGTAATGGATCGGGTCGAACGTCCCCCCCAGGATGCCGACAGGGATACCGATCGCTTTTTTGTTCACTGATTGCAGGACTCGTGATTGCAACGTCAGGGATTACAACGCAAGCCGGCGGGTATCCGCCAGCACTTGCGAAAGAAATACGATGAAGCGCGCCGCAGCAGCGCCGTCGATCACACGATGGTCGTACGACAACGACAGCGGCAACATCAGCCGCGCCACGAAGGTGTCATCCTGGTGCATAGGCTTGATGATGGCCTTGGACACGCCGAGGATTGCCAATTCCGGCGCGTTGATGATGGGCGTGAAGGCCGTGCCACCGATCCCGCCCAGGCTGGAGATCGAGAAACAGCCACCTTGCATCTCGGCCGCGGTGATCTTCTTCTCGCGGGCACGCGCGCTGATCTCGCCGAGTTCCTTGGCAATTTGAGCTATGCCCTTCTTGTCCACATCGCGCAGCACCGGCACCATCAGCCCGTCCGGCGTATCGACCGCCACGCCAATGTGGAAATATTTTTTCAGCACCAGATTCTCGCCGCCGGCATCCAGCGATGCGTTGAACTCAGGAAACTGTTGCAGCGCGACCACGACCGCCTTTACCAGAAATGCCAGTGGCGTGATCTTGATGTTCTGCTTGGCGTATTCCACGCCAAGTTCCTTGCGGAAGGCATCCATCTCGGTGATGTCGGCTTCGTCGAATTGCGTGATATGCGGGATGGTCACCCAGTTGCGATGCAGATTCGCGCCGGAGATCTTCTTGATGCGCGACAGCGGCCTGGTCTCGATCGCGCCAAACTTGGCGAAATCCACCACCGGCATCGCCAGCACCTGCAATCCATTACCGCCCGCCGCACCGCGCGGTTGCGCGAGCGCGGCCTTGACGAACAACTGCACGTCGTCTTTGGTGACGCGGCCTTTCTCGCCGCTGCCTTTGACTTGCGCAACCTGAACACCGAGTTCGCGCGCGAAACGGCGTATCGCTGGGCTGGCGTGGGCTTTGGAGTGCAGCGACACGTCGCTGCCATTTAAAACAGGTTGGACTGCGCCTGGAGCAGGTGCGCTGCCCGTGGCGGCAGCAACGGGCGCTGCAACAGCCTTAGCGGCAACCGCGGGTGCTGCGACCGGTACGGCTTGTGGTTTGGAGTGCGCAGACTCGTCTGCGCTTTTCAATGGGGGCTGAGCTACACCTTGTGAAGGCGCATAACCGGCGACTTGGCTGTCGTCTTTTGACAGCTTAGTCGAATGGCTAGTTGTTCCATCAGACGAGTCTGCGCACTCCATAATTAAGATCAGCGAGCCTTGTGACACTTTGTCGCCGACCTTGACCTTCATCTCCTTGATCACGCCGGCATAGGGCGACGGCACATCCATCGCAGCCTTGTCGGTTTCCAGCGTCACCAGACTGTCTTCGGCTTTGATCGTGTCGCCAGTCTTGACCATCACTTCGATGATGCTCACGCCTTTGTAATCGCCGATGTCCGGCACCACTACTTGCTTTATTTCTGCCACAGTGTGTCTCCCCCTAACCTTACACGGTCGTCGGATTAGGTTTGTCAGGATTGATGTTGTAAAGCTTGATCGCCTTGCTGACTTCGCCGGCCTTGATCGTGCCTTCATCGGCCAGCGCTTTCAATGCCGCAACGGCGATGTAATAGCGATCCACCTCAAAGAACTTGCGCAATTTCTTGCGTGTGTCGGAACGGCCGAAGCCGTCCGTGCCCAGCACCTTGTAATGCCCGGGCAGGAAGCCGCGGATCTGGTCGGCGAACGAGCGCATGTAATCGGTCGCAGCGATCACCGGCCCGCTGCGTCCGGACAGGCACTGCTCGACATAACTGACCCGCGCTTTGGCTTCCGGATGCAGCATGTTCCAGCGTTCGCAATCCATCCCGTCGCGGCGCAACTCGGTGAAGCTGGTCACGCTCCAGATGTCCGATGCAACGCCAAAATCCTTTTCCAGCAATTCCGCCGCCGCGATGACTTCGCGCAAGATCGTCCCGCTGCCCATCAATTGGACTGTCGGCTTCTCCCCTTGCCCTCCTTCGACCTTGCTCAGGACAGGCTTGCCTCTTGTCTCTTGCCCCTTAAAGAGATACATGCCCTTGATGATGCCCGCTTCCGCGCCCTTGGGCATGGCCGGATGGGCATAGTTTTCGTTCATCACCGTGAGGTAATAGAACACATCTTCCTGTTCGACATACATGCGGCGCATGCCGTCCTGGATGATCACGGCGAGTTCATACGCGAAAGTCGGGTCATAGGACACGCAATTCGGGATGGTCGCCGACATCAAGTGGCTGTGGCCGTCTTCGTGCTGCAAGCCCTCGCCGTTCAGCGTGGTGCGCCCGGCGGTGCCGCCGAGCATGAAGCCGCGCGCCAACATGTCGCTCGCCGCCCAGGCCAGATCGCCGATGCGCTGGAAGCCGAACATCGAGTAGTAGATATAGAACGGCAGCATCGCCTTGCCGTGGTTGGCGTAAGCGGTGGCAGCGGCGATCCACGAGCACATCGCACCGGCTTCATTGATGCCTTCCTGCAGGATCTGCCCGTTCTGGTCTTCCTTGTAGAACATCAACTGTTCGGAATCCTGCGGGGTGTAAAGCTGGCCGACTTGCGAGAAGATGCCAAGCTGGCGGAACATGCCTTCCATGCCGAAAGTGCGCGACTCGTCCGGCACGATAGGCACGATCTGTTTGCCGATATTTTTATCCTTGACCAGGATGCCCAGCATGCGCACGAATGCCATCGTGGTGGAGATCTCGCGCTCCTCCGTGCCCTTCAGTAACACATCGAAAGCCTCCAGGCCCGGTATCTGCAACGGCTCGTTGACCGGTTTGCGCCGCGGCACCACGCCCATCTCCAGGCTGCGTTCCTTAAGATATTTCATCTCCAGGCTGTCCTCGGGTGGACGGTAAAAATTCAGGCTGGCGACTTGCTCGTCGTTCAGCGGGATGTTGAAACGGTCGCGGAATTTGAGCAGTACTTCACCGGTCATTTTCTTTTGCTGGTGGGTGATGTTCTGTCCTTCGCCAGCCTCACCCATGCCGTAACCCTTCACCGTCTTGGCGAGGATCACGGTCGGCTGGCCAACGTGTTTGCTGGCCGCCGCATAAGCGGCGAAAACTTTTTTCGTATCGTGACCGCCGCGATTCAAATGCCAGATTTCGTCATCGGACATATCTGCGACCATTTCCAGCAGCTCCGGGTATCTGCCGAAAAAATGCTCGCGCACGTATGCGCCATCTTTCGATTTATAAGTCTGATAATCTCCATCCACCGCTTCCTGCATGCGCTTTTGCAACAGGCCGTTTTTATCCTTGGCGAACAAGCGATCCCATTGAGCACCCCATACCACCTTGATGACGTTCCAGCCCGCGCCGCGAAACAC
>DHIV01000114.1:11870-12037 GCA_002403995.1 Gallionella sp. UBA4737
ACCGGGCCGTCGAGGCGCTGCAGGTTGCAGTTGACCACGAAGATCAGGTTGTCGAGCTTCTCGCGTCCCGCCATCGAGACCGCGCCCAGCGATTCCGGTTCATCGGTCTCGCCGTCTCCCAGGAACGCCCACACCTTCCGTCCGGCGGTTTGCACCATGCCGCGATG
>DHIV01000058.1:0-1348 GCA_002403995.1 Gallionella sp. UBA4737
AACAGTGCTCGCCTAAACCTCCGCCTGCTTGCGGCTGATCGAGGCGGCGCACAGGGGAGGAAAAGCACAATTCAAAACCACCGCGTGGGCACTTCGTGCCCACCCTATGATGTCTTCAGTGAAGTGAATTGCAATTTCCGTCGCTGAGCTCGGTTGAGTTTTTTATTCTTTATGGCGGTATCTATTTCATTTTTACGCTCATGTGTACTCATAGATTCGTCGAGCGAAGCAGTCTTGATCTGATTGAGCATGAAAGATTCTTTGGGTGGCAACGGAAATGATGCTACCAGCTGGTAGTTTCCCTCATTGAAAAACTCCTCTGCCTTATTGACAAAACTCATGGCCTCTTCAACTCGTTCATCGAACAAGTTAAGCCAACTCTCCCATTGGAGCAGCACCTCAGTCTTAAGTTTCTGGGCATCAACATCCAATGTAATTAGCTCTTGGGCCTTGCTCACAAGCTCCTGACTAATGCTCTCTCGGATATTGAACGAGAACAATTGCAAACCAGCTATCCGGTCTTTTTCAATTTCACGAAATCTCAAACTATCACGGCTCTGGTGAGGGTTAGTAGCTAAAATATCTTCGATTTGATCTCTAGTTCTCTCGATGGAATCCATGACCATTGAATCCCCGTTAACTGCTCGACGATCCAGATTTTTAGATGCCTCAGGAAATCGCCTCCTGAATTCCGATTTTCTGGAACTTATTCGATTTGCTGCATCCGAGAGGATATTTATTTGCGTTTGCATTGATTCGAGTTTTATTTTTCCGTCTCGAACGGCCTGTAACGCCTGCGGTCTGATAATGGTATCCATATAATGGATTCTTTCAGCCTCGAACTTATCACCAAATCCCGCGCCACATATGTGACCTACGTTAGTAAAGCTGCCATTCTCCAACTCAACCAGATAGCCATCGTTATGCCACCTATGACACCCTGAAAGTCCGCATTGAATCGTGGGGTTGACATAGTAGTGCTGAAGTATTTTTTTGAGCGGTTCACGTGTTGGATCAATGTCGTACCGATAACCTTTAATCTTCTGGAGATCTGCTGCTGACTTAATGTTGTATCGCTTTTTGCTCAACATTCCAACCTCCATTCAAAGACATCATGCACATTGTCGCAGTTTCTAACACACTTTCAATGGCTTCATGTTGCACTTTAGAGTTCATAGACACCAATGTGCCGAATTTGAATTTTTTACCTATCTACCTCGGTATGGTGGGCAACAGGTTGCCCACCAGCTTTTTGGGTTTTCGCTTTTCATCCCCTGAGCGCCGCCTCGATCAACCGCAAGCAGGCGGGGATTTAGGCGAGCACTGTTCGAGTCCCGCAGTGGGGCGC
>DHIV01000058.1:1565-7520 GCA_002403995.1 Gallionella sp. UBA4737
GGGTCGCCTTTTCTTTGGTTACTTTATTTTGGCGAAGCAAAACAAAGTGACTAGCTGCCGGGCTACCCCCGGCGAAGTTGAAGTTGGTTTTGATTGTTGGGTTACGCGATAAAGCTGCTAACCCAACCTACCCGTAACACCCGACAACTTCATTCCCCCCACTTCTTCATCAACTCCTGCTTCACCCCAAGATGATCGAGTATCCGCGCCACGACAAAATCCACAATATCCTGCACACTCTGCGGATGATGATAGAACCCCGGATTGGGCGGCATGATGACTGCTCCTGCGTGCGACAGCTTGAGCATGTTCTCCAGGTGGATCGCGGAGAACGGCATCTCGCGCGGCACCAGGATCAGCGTGCGCTTTTCCTTGAGCATCACGTCGGCGGCACGCGCAATCAAATCATCACTGACGCCGCCTGCGATCTTGCCCAGCGTGCCCATCGTGCAGGGGCAGACCACCATCGCATCGCCCGGATTGGAACCTGAGGCCATCGGCGCATACCAGTCCTGGATGCCGAACACTTTCAGTTCACCGCTGAATTTTCCAAAACGTTCGGCGAACATTTGCTCGGCTTCCTGCGGGCGGTTCGGCAGCGTGAAATCCAGTTCCTGTTTTGCGACGAGCTGCGCGGCTTGCGAATAAATAAGATGCACACGCTGTCCGCTTTGCAGCAGGCATTCCAGCAGGCGCATGCCGTAAGGCATTCCGGATGCGCCGGTGAAGGCTAGGGTGATGGTTTTCATGCGATCTTTTCTCTCATGGGTTCGCTTACGGTATCGGCATTATCCATGAAACGCGCCGCAATCAATCCGTTCACCGTGCCGAACACCAGTGCTGCGGTGGCAAAGACCGGGATCAGGTAGGCGATACCAGCATGCGGGATCAGCCACAGGTACACCACCAGCATCTGCCCGGTGATGTGCGCGAAAGCGGCATAGATGCTGTGGCTGACCGGGCCGAACCAGCGTGATGGCAAATGTTGAGCGAAGGCCAGCACGAGCAGGCTGAGCACTGCGCCGGACAGGCTGAGAAAAAATCCCGGTGTCAGAAAATTACCGAACAACAAACTGCCCGCCACCACGCGCAGCAACGATACCCACGCGGCGGTGCGCCAGCCGTAGCGCGCCAGCACGATCAGCGTGACGATGTTGGCCAGCCCAGGCTTGACGCCAGGCAGCGGGGAGGGGATCGCGCTTTCCAGTATCGTCAGGCCAAGAGCAACCGCCGCCATGCGCGCGATGTGGTGGTCTTCGGCGGTGGTGTTCAATTTAATAACTGAGGCTGTCATATTTTTTCTTGCTACCAACTAATTCAATGCTGACTTGATTGGGCAGGCACAGCGCGATCTCCCCGGCCTGTTGCAACCAGCCTTGGCGCACGCAGTATTGTCTTGGGCTGGGGTCGGAGGCAATGCGCGCCTTGCGGTTCTGTATAGCGATGATGCTGATGCCGAGCGGCCCGCGCACTTCGATCTGCTGGTCGCGCGATAGCGGCACTACACTGAATATCTTTCCGCCACTACGGATGATGGCCTTGTCGGCGAGGTCGCCACTCCATAGCCTGAGTGTCAGCAGCACGACGAAGATGCTGCCCAGCAACAGCGTCAGCCAGTCGCCGGGCTTGATGTGCTGCAACGTGGCCGCGTACATGATTACTGGCTCAATTCGCGATGGCGCACCAGCACCTGTTGCTGATGCTCGAAATAGCGCGCGAGTTTTTCGGCGAGATAGACCGAGCGGTGCTGCCCGCCGGTGCAGCCGAGGGCGACGGTCAGATAGCTGCGATTGTCGGCGACGAAACTCGGCAGCCAGCGTTCGACGAAATCGCGGATGTCCTTGAACATGTCCTGTGCGCTGGGCGTGTTGTCGAGAAACTCGATTACGGCGGTATCGCGCCCGGTGAGCGGTTGCAGCACCGGGTTGTAGTGCGGGTTGGGCAGGCAGCGCACATCGAATACCAGGTCGGAATCCAGCGGGACGCCGTGCTTGTAGCCGAACGACTGGAACAGCAGCGTCAGCCGCGCGCGATCAAGCTTGATGAATTGCTTGATCCAGGCGCGCAACGCATTGGCGTTGAGTTCAGTGGTGTCGATGTGGTGGCCGATGTCGCTGATCCCGGCCAGCAGTTCGCGCTCGTGGCTGACGCATTCCGGCAGGGTGCGTACTCCGTCGCTGAGCGGATGCAGGCGGCGTGTCTCGGAAAAGCGTTTTACCAGCGTGTCGGTCTGTGCATCCATAAACAGCACGTGCACATCCACATTTTGGTCTTTGATCTGCTGCAACAGCGGCGGCAGGCGCTGCACGCTGTTGGCGCTGCGCACGTCTATGCTGACCGCGATGTTGCTGTAACCGGCGCGCTGCAGAAGCTCCACCAGTGCAGCCAGCAGGTCGGCGGGCAGATTGTCCACGCAGTAATAACTGCTGTCCTCGAGCACCTTGAGCGCGATGCTCTTGCCGGAACCGGACAGGCCGCTGATCAGGAATAATTGCAACTTCAGCCCCTGCTTAATCTTCCAGAAGCAACTGGTCGTGGCGCGAGATGAATTCCTGCATGCTATCGATGCCGCGCTGCTGCAGCACAAAGTTGCGTGCCGCTGCTTCCACCAAAACTGCGAGGTTGCGTCCGGCGACCACCGGGATGTTTACCGTGCTGATGTTCACGCCGAGGATGTCCTGATGCGTGGCATTGAGCGGCAAACGTTCCATTTGCGACAGGTCGCCTCCGGGCGGGCGATGCAGATGGACGATGAGCTTCAGGCTCTTCTTGCGTCTTACCGCCGTTTCGCCGAACATGGTGCGGATATTCAACACGCCCAGGCCGCGCACTTCGAGAAAATCGCGCAACAACTCAGGGCAGCGGCCCTCCAGCGTATCCGGGGCGATGCGGTGCAATTCGACGATGTCATCGGCCACCAATCCGTTGCCGCGCGTGATGAGTTCCAGCCCGAGTTCACTTTTGCCGACCGCGCTTTCGCCGGTGATCATCACGCCGACGCCGAGCACGTCGAGAAATACGCCGTGGCGGGTGGTCGATTCGGCCAATTCCTTGGCAAGGTAATGGCGGATCAGCCACATCAGATGCACACTGGGTGTGGGGGAGGCGAACAGCGGGATGTGCGACTGGTTGGCAAAATTGATCAGTTCAGGCGGAATATCGGTCGTGCCGGCCACGATCAGGCAAGTCGTGCCGTTTTGCTCAATCTTGCGAAACGCTTTGTCGCGTTGTTCTGTGCTTAACTCGCGCAGATAATTCAGCTCGGTCTCACTCAGAACCTGCACCCAGTTGGGGTGGACCAGATTGAGATGGCCGATTAGCCCTTTGTTGGAGGTGTTTACCTCATCGCTGTCGATGATGCGGTCCGTGCCGTCGGCACCGGCAACACGGCTAAGTTGCAGCCGTTCCTGTTTGTCGTCAAACAGCTGCCGGACGTTGACTTGGCTCATGTCACGCTGCTCCAGTCATCAAACAATTGATGGATGCCGGCAATGTCTTCGCAGGCAAGCAGGCGATTACGGAATTGTGTGTCGCTGAAAATTTGCGCCAACTCGCCGAGAATCTGCAAGTGCAAATCATTGGCACGTTCCGGCACCAGCAACACGAAAATCAGGTTGACCGGCAGCCCGTCCGGTGCATCGAACGGGATCGGATGGGAAGTCTTTACGAACGCTGCGGTGGCGTCGCGCAGCTTTGCGATACGTCCGTGCGGAATCGCCACGCCTTGTCCCAGGCCGGTTGAGCCGAGTTTCTCACGCGCGAACAGGCTGTCGAATACCTGGCTGCGCGCGATCTGCTGGTTGTTTTCAAACAACAAGCCGACCCGCTCAAACACGCGTTTCTTGCTGGTGGATTCAGCGTCCAGCAGGATATTTTCGGGTAGCAGGATTTTGCTGATCAGGTTCATTATGTGGAGGGGAGGAAAATGGGCGGCAGCCTTTATATTAAAGCTCCCTACCGAAGGAAGGGAGCAGTGCCGCCCGTTGTTGATTATTCTGCTATCGCATGTTTGCCGGAATCGTCGTGGCGACGCGCCGAAATCTTTTCCTTGTGTTTCACCACCTGGCGGTCCAGCTTGTCCACCAGCGCGTCGATCGCAGCGTACAGGTTTTCGTCATCGCATTCCACGAACACATCTTTGCCGCTGATGTGCACGGTCGCCTCGGCCTTTTGTTTCAGTTTTTCAACGGAAAGGATGATGTTCACGTCTATCACGTTGTCGAAATGGCGTTTGATCTTGCCGAATTTTCCGGTCGCATAGTCGCGGATGGCGGGGGTGATTTCCAGATGGCGTCCGGTTAGATGGAGGTTCATGGTGTGCTCCTTTTTAGAGTGATTTACGGAGATTCACCGGGAGTATGCGCAAGGCTTCCCGGTACTTAGCTATGGTACGCCGGGCGACAACTATGCCCTGCTGTGCCAAGATTTCAGACATGCGGCTGTCGGTAAGCGGTTTGCGCTGATCCTCAGCGCTGACCAACTGCTTGATCAGCTCGCGTATCGCGGTGGAAGAACAGGTGCCGCCGCTTTCCGTGGCCAGACCGCTGCCAAAGAAATGCTTGAATTCGTATATGCCGCGCGGGGTCAGCATGAATTTTTGTGTGGTGCTGCGCGATACCGTTGATTCGTGCAACTCAAGCTCATCGGCGATTTCGCGCAACACCAGCGGGCGCATCCCGATCTCGCCATGCTCGAAAAAATTTCCCTGGCGTTCCACGATGGCTTGCGCGACGCGCAGAATCGTATCAAAACGCTGCTGCAGATTCTTGATCAGCCACTTTGCTTCCTGCAATTGTGTGGCGAGCTGCGAGGAATTCTTGTCGGAGCGTTGCTGCAGAATGTTGGCGTAAATCTGATTGACGCGCAGCTTGGGCATCGCCTCGACATTGAGCCGGGCGCGCCATTTATTCCGGTGTTTTTCCACGACCACATCGGGTACCACGTAATCGGCGACACTTTGCCCGAATTCTGCGCCTGGTTTTGGATTCAGGCCGGTGATCAGGTTTTGCGCAGCGCGTAATTCGTCGTCCGAACAGTGCAGCACTTTTTTGATCCTGCTAAAATCGTGCGCCGCAACCAGATCAAGGTGATGACTTGCCAGACGAACCGCCAGATCACGTTGCGGGGTGTCCTCCGGCAGGGCTTTGAGTTGCAGGGCCAGACACTCGCCCAGATTGCGCGCACCCAGCCCGGGTTGATCGAGGTGTTGCAGCTGCACCAGCGCGGTTTCCAGGTCATCCAGCGTGATTTCAAGCTCATCGGGCAACAGTGCTGCCAGTTCATCCAGATCCTGGGCCAGATAGCCGTTTTCGTCCAGCGCATCGATCAACAATCCGACCACCTTGCGGTCTTTCTCATCAAGCGAACTGGTGGTCAATTGATTATGCAGATGCGCGCGCAGGCTGGCTTGTTCGGCAGCTTGTTCCGGGTAGGCTTCATCTTCGTCATCCGTGCTGCGCATAGCTCCGCCGCCGGTATTCCAGTCGGCCGGCTCGTTGCCGAAATCGTCCGCGCCGCGGTCGTCGCTATGTGCTTGTTCCGGTTCGTCTGCTGTCTCGGTGCTGCGAGTCGCTGAAGATGCGGCATCTTGCGAAAAAGCGCCAATCGCAGGCTCCTCGGCCACTTCCAGCATGGGGTTTTCTTCCAGCAACCGTGCGACTTCCTGATGCATATCCAGCGTGGAGAGTTGCAGCAAGCGGATAGCCTGCTGCAACTGCGGGGTAAGCGTCAGTTGCTGGGAGATTCGAAGTTGGAGAGTTGGTTTCATTACCTGGTGTTGTATACGGGAGATCTTCGCATCACAGTTTGAAGTGTTCACCCAGATAAACTTTCCTCACACCCTCATTATAGATGATTTCATCCGGCTTGCCTTCTGCCATTACCGAACCGGCGTTGATGATGTAGGCACGGTCGCAGATGCCCAGGGTTTCGCGCACATTGTGGTCGGTGATCAGC
>DHIV01000080.1:0-8409 GCA_002403995.1 Gallionella sp. UBA4737
TATGTGTTCGTGATGGGGCGCGTCGACGACGTGATCAACGTCGCCGGGCACCGGCTCTCCACCGGCGAGATCGAGGAAGTGATCGCGACACATCCCGCGGTGGCGGAATGCGCGGTCATCGCGCGCGACGACGATCTCAAGGGGCAAGTGCCGATGGGGCTGGTGGTGCTCAAGACTGGGATGACCCTCACGGAAGCAGAACTGCAACAGCAGTTGATCGCCCGCATACGCGACACCATCGGCGCGATCACCTGTTACAAGGACACGGTGATCGTGGCCAGACTGGCCAAGACCCGTTCCGGCAAGACGCTGCGCAAGACCCTGGCCCATATCGTCAACGGCAAAGAATACATGGTGCCTTCGACCATCGATGATCCTGGCGTGATTCCGGAGATCATCGAAGTGCTGCGCAGCAAGAAGCTGGTCAAATAGATAAAGGGTTAGACTTAATTAGAGAATTATTCGAAGCAGGGCCTTTTGAACCTGGACGACTTGGCATGGCAGGTAAAAAAATGCGAGGCCGAGCTAACCTCTTTGATTGCCATACTCCAAGGCTCGTGCATCATCGGCTGAACCCTCAAGATTTTGCGAGTTGTGCGAAAATGAGCAACACAGTCAGATGCCCGCGCACCCCAGCGTATCGTGCACCCAGTCAATTAATACAACAATGACATGAGGAGAATGACATGTTCCACAGCAAGTGCATCACTTCCGCTGGCCTCGCGATGGTCATTCTGCTTTTGTCCACGGCTGCGTTTGCAGAGAACGACAGCTCTGCATCGCAGCCTTCATCTGCGGCATCCGCCACTAATCAATCTGGCGATGAACTCAAATTGCGCATCGGCCCCGGCGACCCGGTCGCCGGAAAGGACAAGGCCGCGCTGTGCTTCGGCTGTCACGGTGAAGACGGCAATAGCACAGATCCGCAGTATCCCAAGCTTGCCGGCCAATACGGAATATACATCGCAAAACAGATCCGCAATTACCTGGCCAATACCCGTTCCCATCAGGTGATGAGCGGCATGGCCTCATCCATCAGCGACGCAGACCTGGCAGATATCTCCGCATATTTTGCCAGCCAGCCGATCATGAAAGGCGCTCACCCGTCCAACAACAAGCTGGGAAAAAAACTGTTCGAGAATGACGACCTGTCCAGGATGATGGTGCGCTGCAACAGTTGCCACGGCGCCACGGGCAAGGGCATGGATCCCGGTAATCCGGTGTACCCGGTGATAGGCGGGCAGCACAAGGAATACCTGCTTGCCCAATTGATCAATTTCAGGAAAGGCGCCCGCAACAACAGCCCGGGTGGCATAATGAATATCACCGTGCACAGATTGAGCGATGCCGAACTCGATGCATTGGCAGATTACATTTCCGGACTATGACCGGGCATCCGGAATCTATTCTTTCATCGTGACTTCGGCATTCGATCTCGGAAAGACAGAGGGAAAGAAAATGTGCAAATCAACTTTCATTGTTTCATCATGGCTGCTGATGTTCGCCGCCATGCTGCAATCGCCAGCGGTTATTGCGTCTGACACTGTTGCGAACATCCGTGCGGATGTCGCCAATGGCGAGACCATTTATAACCAGGGCAAAGGCGACGCCACCGCTTGCGCGGGTTGTCACGGAGAAAAAGCATTGGGCATGGATGCGATGGAAGCGCCGCGGCTGGCCAATATCGGACAGATATATCTCATCAAGCAACTCGATGATTATGCCGCAGGCAAGCGTAACGATCCCGGCAACGGCGCGGTGATGAACGACGTTGCCAAGGCGCTGAACGAACAGGATCGCCTCGATGTGGCTGCCTATCTCGACACGCTTGAATATGCAACGGAGCCATCCGACCTTAAAGCACTCGCCGCCGAAGGAAGCAAGGCCGGCAACCCTAAGAAGGGAAAGATCATCATGAGCAGGGGAATAAAGCCTCTGGTTCCGGCATGCCAGGATTGTCACGGGTTCAGCGGGCGCGCACAGAACGTCCCGGCGATTCACCATCAGAAATATGTCTATCTGGTTAACCAGTTGAAACGCTATCGAGACGGCAGCAGGGCAAACGATAAAAAGATCTATAAAGACGGCATCATGCGCGGCATCGCGAAAAAACTCGACGACGAGAACATCGCGGACATCGCCGCGTACCTGGCCACCGTAACCGACCTGAAACCATGAAGCTGGCTCTGTGTATGTAGTGTAACCGGCGAATTGAGGAGAATGACATGATCCACATCAAAAACAGCATGTCCGCCTGTCTGGCCCTGGCCGTCCTGCTTGCCGTCCCGCCGGCGTTTGCAAAAAGCGACTTTGCGAATATTCTGCTGCGTCGTACTGGCAGCGGCGACCCTGCCGCCGGCAAAGTGAAATCGCAGATCTGCCAGGGCTGCCACGGCGGGGACGGCAACAGCAAGGACGGGCAGATTCCCAAGCTGGCCGGGCAATACGATGTATACATCATCAAACAGATGCGCAATTATCAAGAAGGCACGCGCTCGCATGAGATCATGAACGGCATGGCAGCACCCCTCAGCGACAAGGACCTGGCTGACATCGCAGCCTATTTCGCCGACCAACCGATCATGAAAGGGAGCGCAGCCAAGCCCAACGAGACAGGCGAAAAATTATTCCTGCACGGAAACATAGCGGAGATGGTGATGACCTGCGCCTATTGTCACGGCAATACCGGCAAAGGCATTGATCCCTCCACGGGGATGTACCCTGTGATCGGCGGACAGCACAAGGCTTATCTGTTGAAGCAACTCAAGGATTTCAGGGAAGATGATCGCGTCAACAGCCCGAACGCCGCGATGAACAAGACGCTCAAGGCGCTAAGCGATTCGGAGCTTGATGCATTGGCCGAGTATATATCCGGGCTGTGAGCTGACGGGTGCGCTTGAAACAACAAATCAAAACGAAAATGGCCGGGATGCGCATATCTGATCCACAAGCCAAGCTCGTGGTGAACGAGGCGGATATTCTTGACCAACTCCTGCACCTGGAAGGAGCAACGGTACTGGAACTGGGCTGCGGCAAGGCGGAGAAGACCCGCATCGTCGCGCAAAAGGCAGCTGCGGTGCTGGCCCTGGAAGTCGATGAAATCCAGCTTGCGAAGAACCTCACCATCACCGGCCTGCCCAATGTGCGCTTCGCGCATGGAGGAGCGGAGAAGATTCCCGCAGCTGATGCGAATTTCGACATCGTGCTGATGTTCAAATCCCTGCATCACGTGCCGACCGAACTGATGGACAGTGTGTTCGCCGATATCCGGCGGGTACTGAAACCGGGCGGTGTGGCCTATATCTCGGAACCGGTTTATGCAGGAGACTTCAATGAAATCCTGAAGCTTTTTCACGACGAAAAAGCGGTGCGCGAGGCCGCTTTTGCCGCCGAGCAGCGAGCGGTTGCGTCGGGGCGGCTGGCGCTGGCAGCGCAGAAATTCTTCCTGCAACCGATGCACTTTGCAGATTTCGGACAGTTCGATGAGCAAGTGCTTAAGGTGACCCACACCGAGCATAATTTATCTGCCGAGACCCTGGAAAAAGTACGCTCAAAATTCAACGGGCATATGACTCGGGAAGGCGCGACTTTCCACACGCCGATACGCGTCGATATTCTTGGCAAGACCGCGCCGTAATTCAATCAGAATTCATTTTCGCACCGCCTGCAAGGCCATTGAAAGCGTAACGATGCTGGCCCGTCAGCACCGCGTTGCGGCATGGTTTGATAGGAGTATTATTATCTTCGCATTATTTTTCAAAGGAGAAACATAATGAAAAACCATCTGCGAATTTTTAGTATCGTCATGGCCGCCTCATTGTTTGGTGTCATGGCAAACCTCTCTGCCGCCGAACCGGCGTCAGATTGGCAGGGCGGCATGGGCCCGGGAATGATGGGCGGTTACGGCCCAGGGTATGGTATGGGGCCCGGAATGATGGGTTGGGGAAATTACCGGGAACTGAATCTTGGCGCCGATCAAAAATCGAAAATCACACAAATCCGGCAGGAAATGCGGACAAAGCAATGGGCAGTGATGGGGGAAATGATGGACGCCCAGGATAATCTGCAGGATTTGTACGACGTGGACAAACAGGATGCGGCGGCAATCAACAAGCAGTACAAGGAGATCGAGGATTTGCGACGCCGGATGGTGGATAACCCGGTTGATGCTCACAACCGGATCAACAGCATCCTGACCAAGGAACAGCGGGAGAAATTCCGGGAGTCGGGCCGCGGCTACGGCCCCATGATGCTGGGATATTAAACGCTTGCCTGGCGACTTGTTTTGGGAGCCACCAGTTGCTCTTCGATGGGCAGGTCGTCCAGTCCATCAAGCAGCTCGTGAACTTTCCCAAGCGCATCCGGCTGGCCTGCCGGCGCGATAGCCGATAGAGTTCGTTCACCCGTGCTTCAAAGTGCGGCGGGCGCTTAGGGCATTTTGCCGGTACATACGCAGGAGTTCCTGTTCGTCGAGGAATAATTGCAGGTTGTCATACTGGGATGGATTGCCGGAGACTTTGAGCCGTTCTGCTCTGGCCGCTGCAAAGGATTCCGGGGTTCGCGTGCAGAATACCAGGCGAAAACCGATCGGCCGCAATCTGTCTTCAAGCCATTTGAAATCGTAATGTTTGCCGTACTTGCGCAATTGATACATCTGGGTTGATATGTGGAACCGGTCTATGATCCACGAATAATACCGCTGCAGTTCGAACAATCTCACCCGGGTCCGGTAAGTCTCCATGGCCAGCTCTTCTTCCTGCGGTTCAAAGTTGATCAGGCCCCGCCCCCACGGAAAGTTCGTAAAAGCGCACCATTCAGCCGAGACGATAGGCGAGTGATAGCTGTACTTGCGCGGATGTTCATTGAGAGCGAAGGCGATCTCGGTCTTGCAGGTGAGGCGCGTTCCTTCAAGTATGATTTTGGGACAGAGTTTCGGCATGATTGAATCCTCGCCTTGCCACTCTGCCGCGATTCAAATTGAATGGCAACCGGTATCCCGGGTTGGCACATCGCCGGCAGCAAGGAATGCATGGTGCCTTGGACCATTGATGATCCGGGCGTGATTCCGGAAATCACCGGACTGCTGCGCAGCAAGAAGTTGGTCAAGCAGCAAAGAGATTCGGGTAACCGCGCTGGGTTACCCGACATATCTCAAATTTAAAATCAAAGCAGAAAACTTATTTTGCCAGGCCCGCGACATATTCAGCCATCGCCTTGATTTCAGCCTCATTCGCTCCCATGCCTTTTGGCGGCATCATTCCAAGCTTCCAGCCAAACGAGCCACCCTTGGTGATATTGGCGGCGATTTTGCCGGCCGCGTCACTATCACCCTTGTATTTCGCGGAAATGTCCTTGTACGATGGGCCAACCACTTTTTTGTCGACGGCATGACACATATTACACTTGGCCTTTCCTGCCGCCGGCATGTCCGCCGCCAGTGCGGATCCTGCCATGATCAGGCTCGCTGTTGCGACTATCATTGGAATAGCTGATTTCATTTTCTTCTCCTTTGGTTGATGAATAAAGATGATACTTTCGACAAGTGATTAATTTTTGGACCGTACTACTCTACTCTATGAACATCATGCGCGCTGATACCAGGCGCACACTTCAATTGAATCATCCATCCGATTTTCGCGGAAGATGGGCACGCAAGGAACTTAGTGTTTCCGCCAGAACGGAATAGCGATCAAAGAACTCCTGGGTATGTTTCAAATCCTCTTCTTTACTGGCAGTTTCACCGCTTCCAACATTTAGCATAAGCATGCGCATGGCGTCGGTCAACTGATCGTGAAATCTGGAAACTTCCTCGTCCGAGGAAAATGCCAGCATTGTATTTTTTGAGTTGTATTTCATTATCCTGATTGTGCGTGATGATTATCCGGTTAAGCCACGTTAATGTTGTGAAACCAAACTTGCTTGCATGTCTCTCTGATGTTGCCCTAGTGTTCACCATCCCCGGCTCGCTCATAGTCGGCATTTTTCATTCCCCTTGGCAGGGCAGGCGCCGGTTCCGGTTGAAGCGGGTTAAATCTTTCTATTTGCACGGTATGCGGGTTATGACATTCAGTGCATACCCACCATCTCTTCTTGCCGCCCGTCTTCCATGAGCCTATTCGTTTCCCGTGTATTCCCGCCCTCCAGTCGATGTAATTCTCGCCATGGCAACTGCCACATAATTTTTGCGGTTGGTTGAAACTGAACTCGTTTCCCTCGCGATCAACCAGTTTGTTGCGGTTTTTTGCGCTGTGACAATCGAGACACCATATTGCTCCGCGCCCATGCATTAGCTCAAGCGAGTTATTGACGATGTCCTGGTGCATCCCGATCAACCTTGGTTTTTTATTCTTTGGGTATGGCACGATTTTACCGTCGTGACATGTCTTGCATCCATTGGGCCCCATGTTGAAATACACCAACTGGGGTTCTCTCGGCTTGACAACGGCATTGGCAAAATCGCCGCGAGTTTTATCGTTTATGCTCGGCATTTCACCCATCGGTATGGTCCCGTAAAAAGGATCTCCCCACCATAAAACGGCGCCGGTTGTTTGCGAGCACTTGACATTTGGATAACCATACTTCGGATCGACATTTTCGACCCTGGTAACGGAAGAGAAACCTGCCCTGCTCTCAAAGCATTCTGTTACCGGCTGCGCACTCTGTGTCTCGGCAGGCTTCTCTTCCGCAGCGTATGCGATGCCATACGTGCTCAATCCGCCAACCAGGAAACCGCACAGGGCGAGCAGCACTATTTTTGACGATTTATGAAGGAAATCCATTTCTACTATCTCCTCAAACTCTGTTCAACGCGGAAGTCGACACCTTGTCATGTCTCACTTCGCCAGTCAGTATTCCGATTGCCCCTTTTAAAATAAGCGTCAGAGACATGAATCCAACTGCCCAGACAAACAACACGTTGAAAAATTCGATCATGGTCACATGGTATTCCGCATATTCTCCAAGGGGAGTTGGGCTAAAAGCGGGAAACACCAGAATCATCGGCTTCTCGATCAGGATCGCGAAGAACACCACGAAACACACCAAAGGAAGCAAACGGTCATAGCTATGTCTGACCTTGCGGAACAGCAGCGCAACAAAACTGGCCACTAACGCCCCTATCGTCCCCCAGAACCAGGGCACGTACATATTGAGTCCGTTGTGGCCAAACATGCTGTATTTCAGCGAGTCGGCATGTTCGGTACTCGGATAAAGCAGCGTAAAGAACTCGGCAGCGAATACCAGCATCAAGATACCGAGGCTCCATGCAATGATCGTGGTCATCAGATCAATCACGGGATTACCGATCTCGAGATTGGAATATTTCCTTGCCAGCAGGAAGATCAAGACGACCAATGCCGGACCGGAAGCGCCTGCCATGGTCAGGAAGGCAAAGGGCAGGACTGCGGTCGCCCACATACCTACTCTGGCATTGCTGGCGAGCACGAAAGCCGTGACGATGTGGATCAGCGGCCCCCATGCAATGGCCAGAAACACAATCGGCCTGAACCATATAGCCAGTTGTTTATCATGAAACGTGCCGACATATTTTTTGAAAAGGATATAACTGACACCGATGAGATTCAGAAGCAGATATACGTTCAGGACGATCGTGTCGTAAGCGAGCATCGAATTGGGAAAGTTCATGAAGCCGAGTCCGGGAATGATATGCCAGGTCCTGTCCGGCCTGCCCATGTGAAACAGGACGAAGGTGATGCCAGTCGCAACAAAGACCATTGCGATGATCTCGCCAATCACGGCCAGTTCCTTCATATCCTTGCGATGATAAAAATAGCCGGGGGCAACAACCAGGACCGCCGCCGCCGCGACGTGTGCCGTAAAGACGAAGTTGGCAAAAAACGATTCCAGCGTGACCTGGTCAGTTGCCCCGGTCACGATCAGCCCCTGGGTAAATTGGACGTATGCCGTGTAGGAGCCGACCAGGATGAAAAATGCAAGGAACAGGAGCCAGGCGTAGTACATCCGCCCGCCTTTGATGGCATATGAACCGAAGTCCCTGGCAAAAGATAGCGCTGTTTTCATTTCGTGACCTCAGCCTATGTAATAAAAGAATTTGGGATAGGTGCCATACTCTTCCTTGAACCTGAAGACCCGCTTGGTGGCCAGCACTCTCCTGACATCGCTGTCGGGATCGAGCAGGTTGCCGAATTTTCTGGCGCCCACCGGGCAGGCTTCCAGGCAAGCGGGATTCCTCCCCTCTCTGGTTCTTTGAACACAGAAGGTGCATTTTTCCATCACACCCCTCATGCGCGGCCGGTTGCCAAAGTAGTGGGTCTTGGGGTTCATCTCTTCTGCAGGAAGGTTGGGTTCACCCCAGTTAAAGTGCCTGGCCTGGTAAGGACAGGCAAGTTGGCACATGCGACAGCCGATGCACCAGTTGTAATCGATCAG
>DHIV01000080.1:8635-32241 GCA_002403995.1 Gallionella sp. UBA4737
GGCGGCTTCTCGCACTGCTGGCACTGGACCGGCATGTAGAAAAAGTCCTTGTCCGGCACCACGTCGTCGTTGTAGTAATTTTGTGCATCCTCGGTGGAAAGACCGGCCGTTTTGTAGGCATTGCCGCCAACCTGGACACCGTAATCACCGAATTCGCTCTTTTCCGGATATCCCTTGTCCAGATTTTCTGCAGTAAAGGAAATGTTTCCTTTCGGCATTTTCATCACCTGTATCCATTGAACTTCAGGGTCATGGCGTGACTGGTTGTTCTCCTTCACACAGGCATGAACGCACCGCCTGCAGCCTATGCATTTCGAAATATCGAGGGCATAACCGAACAGAACCCCATCCGGGGCAGGCACATCAGAAACCGTCGTTTTCTTCCCGTATTGTGCGGAATAGCGCTTTTCCAGCCGCGCGATGGCCTGCTTTTTTTCCTCATCCGACATCAGTATGAAATGCCCTTGAAAAAACTCCGCAACGGTTACATCTGCATCCGGATTGGCAGCGTCGACACCAGCCCCAGCTGACGCAGGCGTCGCCACAAGCGCCGCCACGCTCGAAGCACACACATTCTTCAGAAATTCGCGGCGGCCTTGTTGTAGACCATCCGCCTCATTCGATTCCTTGATTTTTTCTTTTGACATCACTGCCTCCAACAACAGATGTTAGGTAACCAAAAACTATGCGATCTCCTGGTAATGACAATTCAGCAGCGTATCGAGCCGCTGCTTTTTCTCGTCGTCCGTCATAAGGATCAGTGGATTCGCCATCACTGTCTTTTCCTGCAAAGCAACATCAGCCGCATACTTTGCACTTGCATCGTTATTCGACGCAGAGGACCTGGATATCAAGGTCGTCGTGTAACCAGCCGCTGCAACCACACCCACTGCCGCCGCCGCCTTTTTGAAAAATGACCGCCTGGAGTTATCTTCCATGATCATATCCACCTCTTTGATGTGCTTATGCATCGGTTTCTCCAAAATTTTCGCGGTTAATCAGACAGCTTGTTATCCATGAAGCCGACTTTATTCCAGTTGGCAAACACTTCGCGAACCTGCATGAACTGGAAGGACTTGTCGAAGAAGTAATCTGCCTGGGCGCGCTTGCAGGCATCCGCATAAAATTCGTCGTTGCAGTTGGTCAGCACCATGACTTTTATCCTGGCATGGTGTTTCTTGACATTCTTCAGCACGGCGATTCCAGATCCGGATAGCAGGTTGAGATCGAGGATCACGACATCGGGCAGCAACGCATTGATATGTTCGATCGCACCCGTTTCGTCCGCCGCATAACCAACTATATTGACATCGTTAAAATCGGACAGCATGGTTCGCAAGCTTTCGCGCATCGCCTCTGAATCCTCCACAATGAACACATTCATCATTCCGCCCTGTTACGCATACCGGTTTGCAAAATCGATGTGCGGATTATGTTTCCGCGCTCCAGGAGGCGGTATAGAGGTTTGTCTTAAAATGGTGTAGGCGGAAGGAAGGCTGCGTTGTCAGTATTTGTCTGACAGGGCTAGACACCGGAAGCTGTTATCCACATATTTGAATTTGAATGAGCACCTGCAAGTGAGAGGCAGGCATTGAAAATTATGCAATCCATGCCTGAATCCGGCCAAGAGCCGCCAGTCAGCTAATGCATTTTGAAGTGCCGGTTCTCGGTGCGGACTGTGGTGACTTGTCTAGAAATGTCATTTTTGAACGTCCGCTCATTTGATTTCTAAAACGCCATTTCTAGACTCTAATTTTTTCTTCGTTCGATTCACACCAGTCTTGGGGCACAAAGCTGATATGAGACATTCATCGCAGTGGGGGGCAGATGGAGTGCAAATTTCTCGCCCGAGCGAAATCATGTTTACGTGTAGCGAGTAACGAAGCTCGGGCGGGATTTTGGATTGCAGGCGATCCATGTCGCGCGGCGCGCAGTGTTTGTCTTTTTGCGTAGGCCTGACCCAGCCGAGGCGGCGGGCGATACGCCAGCAATGCGTGTCCACAGGGAAAACTTGCCTGCCCAGCGAATACATCAAAACGCAGCGCGCCACTTTCTTGCCGACACCCGGCAGCGACAACAAAAAAGCCTCTGCCTCCTCGTCGCTCATCTTGCGCAACGGCTTCAGCGTCGGCTCGCCGAATTTTTCCACGATGATGTCGAGCAGATCGCGGATCGCCTTGGCTTTCTGGTTTGACAGTCCGCCGCTGACGATAGGCCGCGCGATATATTCGGCGGGTGCTTCGGCGATATGCAAGTGAGTGGGGAAGGTTTCTTTCAGAGAGCGGAAGGTACTGCGGTAGCTCGCCTCGCCAGTCTTGGTGCTGCAAATGATGAACAGCAATTCGTCCAGCGGGTCTTTGCGGTTGTAATGGTTGAAGTCGTGGTAGCGTTTTTTCAGCGCTGCCGCAACCTTCCAGATGGTCGAGGGATATTTTAACGAAGCCATACCCCCTAACTTTCTACCTTCTTGGGGGGCGCAAAATCGTCGATCGCCTCGAACACCCCCCACAACTTATCTACCTTGATGTGCTCGTCGAGGTAGTCGCCGTAAGCCTGCTGCGCGTTCGTGAGTAGTTCGTCATAGAAGACGAGACGCGCATCGACGGTCTTGAGGCTGTCTATGACGCCTTTGGGGCCGGTACCTGATGCATCTTTCCATTCCGGCGGTGGCTCTCCGACCAAACAAATGATCTCGATCGGCCAATCTTTGAAACTCGTTTTTTCGAGAATTTTCTTCGCACCGTCCCGGTATTTCCTGATCTGCTTGGTCAAATCGTCGAGCGGAACTGCGACCGACGCTCGCTTCAACTCGATGATGACGTGTTTTCCGCCCGTCGTTCTGTATCCGATGTCGATCCGTGCCCTCTTTTCTGCGCCTTTAAGCGCATCTGAGTTTTTCTTCAGGAATTCGTTGACCTGCGTTTCGGCGTGTTCCGAGCCCTTCGCTCGCTCCCAGCCCGGATCAAGTAGCCAAAGGTGCTCGAAGATATAATCGCGGAGCACGAGTTCCTTGTCGTTTTGCTTGAGCTTGTTCTGTAGCGTGCGAATGACCTGGATTCTCAGTTTGACGATTTGTCCGTAGTAGCTCAGCTCCAGGTCGTCGATGTTTTGAAAAATCTCAAGAATCTGTTCGAGATTCTCGTCCTTGATGTTTTCGAGACGATCGAGTTCCTCTTTGCGTCTGTAGCTTTCGAAGGCGAGGATAGACGCTTTGAGCAACTCTTTCTTGTCGGACTCGTCCGGCGAACGGATGGTGTTCAATCGCCCGATCCAGCGTTCAGCCTTCTTTTTCGTGTCGCCCTGCAAATTTTGAAGCCAAGCGGAAACTGCTGGAACAGCCGCCGCCGTATTTGCACCATCAGAACGGCGCCAATCACTCCACTTCCCTGCGATGTGGCGAAGTTCGGAAAGGACTATTCTGCGCAACGCTTCGAAACGCGGGTCATCCTGCTTCAACGACTGACGGCCGCTAGTCGCGACATCGACTTGGTCATCAAGATCCAGTTCCTCGCAATGCAGTTCGCCGATGATGTAGTCGGCGTAGATTTCCTTTTGGCCGAACTCGTCAAGTATGTCTTCCTGCGCCATCTTCCCGCGCATGAAGACGGCGAGCCGGTTCAGATTGTCGCCTTCTTCGTCCTTCAACTGACTCGGCTTTGAGACCGAGCCGATCCATCCGCTGAGGCTGATGCCTGATTTCTTTGACTCGGCTTGGATTGCTTGCAGACGGGCTTCGTGGGGGCGCGCAAGATGCTTGCACGATTTCACAAACTCGGCTTGCACACCATATGTCCAAAGATACTCGATCGAATTGTGATACGCGCGATCCTCGGATCCGATCGCCGCGCCGTTCACGGTGACGGTGAAGTTGAATTTTGGGCCAATCACCGCAAATCGCCGTGCGACGCGGCGTTTCAAGCCTTCCACCGTCATGCCGGAAAGCGATTTAGACAGGCCTGATAGGATGATCCGTGTTCCCTTCTTGAGATTGGAAGGGAAGCTCTTTAGTTCTTCGGGTTTATAAGGTTTATGCATCTTCCCGGATATCGCCTTGCGAATGACCTCTTTATCCATCTTGAATGCAGTGTGTTCCTTGCGTTGTATCGTATACACCTCAGCGGTCTGAGCGATGGAAAAAATAGACAACTTCCCGAGGCCTTTACGTCCCATTGGCTTTCGTCCGCCTGGGGTGTCTTCGCCTAACACTTCTCGCCTTTTAAATCCTACTGTCAGAAACCGGTCGACGACGCCATCACGATCCATACCCGTGCCGTCGTCTTCAATCGTGATTGTCTCCTTGGTCTTATCAATCGTTACTGTGACGTTTTGCGCGTCTGCATCCCACGCGTTAGCAACGATCTCGGACAGGACAGCAGGAATGTTGCTGTAGAGGTTGATGCCCAAATGCTCCAAGGCATTGAGGCTGATGCTCATGATGAGTTCGCGAGGCTGACTCATTTAACTTCCTTAAGGTATCTATTGTTGTGTTGCAAGGTGGCGATTGATGCTGCGAGCGATGGCGCGTCCGAGATCAACAGGGACAGCATTGCCAATTAAGCGGCCTAATACCTTCAGGTGCACTTCGCCTCCCTCGGGGAGGAAGGCATAGTTAGGTGGAAAACTTTGCAAAATCGCCGCCTCACGCAAGGAAATTGCGCGATCTTGTTCTGGATGTCCAAAGCGCCCATTACCAAAACCAAAGCATTGGGTTGTCATTGTCGGCGCTGGCTTATCCCATTCCATTCGCCCATAAACACTAGGATAGGTTTTGCCGCTGCTTTCACGATGGCAATCAGCCACGAGGTGTTTTGGCCAGTCACGCCAAGTTCCTCCTGGCATCGACATCCTGATGCGCTGGAGATTTTTCTCAGACAATGATGACGACACATGCAATTTATCTTGTGGTGCCGACTCTCCAGCTTTTAGTGCTGGCAAACTTCCTATGGCCTCACGCACGGTTCTAGGTTTGTCATGCGTGGCCGGGATGATTTCAATCTTACCTAGCTTGGAAGCCAAAAGAACCATGCGTCTCCGTGCTTGTGGCACTCCGTACAATGAGCTGTTAACGACGCCATACCAGACGTGATAATTGAGTCTTTTTAGCGTATCGACAAAGTCATGGAAAACCTCATGCTTTGCAACAGTTGGAACGTTTTCCATGGTGATGATGTCGGGGTTCGTTGCCTTGGCGAGTCTGGCGAATTCATATAAGAGTCCCCATTTCCCATCACCATCAAGAGAGTATCTTTGGGCATAAGTGGAGAAGGGTTGGCATGGGGCACAGCCAGCTAAAACTTTCACGTCAGCATCGCCAAAGAGAGACTTCAACTCTTTTTTTGTGATCGTGCTGATGTCTCGCTCAATGAACCGAGCTTGATTGTTGGTCTCGTAGGGGAAGCGGCATGAGGGATCCATATCAATGCCAGCCACTACATGCAACCCTTCCAAAACAAAGCCGTGCGTCAACCCACCTGCACCACAGAACAAATCGACACAAGAAATTTTCGCCACTTCCACCCCCAATTAAAGCCTTGCCCGGTTCGAGCGCCTTGCATCAACAGAATCGCCCCGCATCCCCAACCTGCCCGCCAATTCGTGCCCTATCGTTTCGCCCAGCAACACGGGAACCGCGTTGCCTATCTGGCGCATCGCTTCGCCCCATGCCCCTTTGATGACGAAGTTGTCGGGGAAGGTCTGGATTCGTTTCGCTTCGCACACCGTGAAGTAGCGGACGCTGCCATCCGGGTAGCGGATCATGTTTTCTCCGCCGGGCACGCCATGGCCACCCGCCTTGATGGTTTTGGCGGGCCAGTCTATGTCGCTGCCCGTGTGGCCCGGATAGGTGCGCGCGCCGTCGTGAAAGATGTGATCGGCTATGCCATGTTGGGTTTGTGGAACGGGGATGCCGTGCAGCGCATCCCTGACCGTGCGCCAAGGCAGTTGCTCCGGTTCGAACATTCCGTACTTGTCTTTCAGGCGAACTATTTTTTCTTGCAGGGGTTCGGTTATTGGCAAGCGTTCCGATTTCGGCACGCGGTGATGTTTCCAATATTCGCCCGAAACGTACATATCCCAAAGCAATCTGTCTTCGGAATGTGTCTCGGTGGGGAACGACCAGGACACGCCCAGATCGGCCCTGATGCCGACGATAACAACCCTCTCCCGCGTTTGCGGGATACCATAATTTGCCGCATTGATTAGTTTGAATGAAACGTTATATTTTGTTCCGGCATATGAAAGCAGGCTGATGCGGCGCAGGTCGGATAAGTGTTCTTTCCAGTCCGCCTCGGGTTTTGCGGCAAATCCGGGGTAAGTGAGCCGCAGGATGATGTATTCGAAATAATCCGCAAATGACTCCCTGAGAAGGCCTTTGACGTTCTCGAACACGAAGGCTTTGGGAGTGAGTTGTTCGATTGCGCGGATCGCATAGGGAAACATGTCGCGGCTATCTTGATCCGCTTTATGTTTGCCGCCCAATGAAAAGGGTTGGCAAGGCGGGCCACCCGCCACGATATCGACATCGGCTAGATCGTTAAAATTAAAATCCTTAATATCCCCAAAAAAAACTTTTTCCGCATCAAAGTTTTCATGGAGGGATGAGCAGGCATGCTTATTAAATTCAACAAATGCGGAATGCTGGAAACCAGCAAGCTCCAGCCCTTTAGCCAATCCGCCAGCCCCAGAAAATATTTCTAATGACTTCATGGCTTGCGCTCGATTTTTTTGAAGTGATTTTTGATTCTGGAAAGGATTACGCTTTCTTCTGCATGAGTACCCTTGCATTTTTCTGCCCATACTCGTCCAGGATGAATAACATCCCAACCTGACTTTGCTTGCTCATATCGCCCACTACCTGGATCGTGATTACCGAAACCATCCACGGCAGTATTCCAGAGAGGCATATTCAATTTGATTAGAGCGGCTTCGACGGTGCTAATCATATCTGAGCTGGCATCCTCAAAAATAACAAACCGACACCTCAAATCTTGGAGTGCTAGTCCTTGGGTTTTACTGATACTACGACTGTGCTCCCGCAGGCGGTTAAATAGTTCATTTGATTGGTCGAGCTGATTGTCGGAAACCCGCGCTTGACGCCACCCCTTTGGTACAGCCTTACCGACATATATTGGGTAACTATAAGACAGTCGATTCAACTCCGCATATTTTTTGTATGTCGGATTTTTGCCTGTGTAATAGATGGCGTAAACCCCTCTGCCGAGGAAAGACTCTGGCGGGGGCAGCGTATGTACGGGTGTGCCGTTAAAGAACCTGACAGCGTCTTTGACTAGCTCGGCAAAAGCATCGTTTTTGTATACGTGTTCACTTCTATCGAAAGCTTTTGATTTCATGAGTGTGTAACGCGCATGGTCTGGTCGAGCCGCATTTTCTCATGTTGGCTTGGTAAATGCACCCTGTCCAATTCAGGAGAGGTGAATTGCCATGAGTGCAGACGCTGAGAAATGAAATTCCTCGATTAACTACCACAGTCCGCTTAGGCCGAACAGCAGAACTCTCTGCTTCCACAAAATCCTGGCCAACTCGAGCGGAACCGGCACGCCTTCGCGATGCCTGGCTACATGATTACCAGGTGATTAATGTGCGGTAACACACAGATGCAAACGACAAGTTCCCATAAAGTTACAGTCATTACACACGGTGCTTGGCGTATTGATGGCAACGGCTTGTTTCTTGTTTTCGCAGACGTTGCTTTTTCGATCAACATCAGAGACAAGCAGACCTCAATAACTGTAAGTTAAAAAGACATTACTCATGCGGCTTGGTGGAGTGCATGAAGAAAGACTTTTGCGAATTCTGCATCGATTGCGCTTATGCAGGTAAATATTGCGGACACCCGAGTATCAAATATAACGAAACAATGAATCGGGCATTAATTGCAATGAGTGATCAAGAGAAGGCTATGGATTCGGCAGCAATAATGTAGCTTCCTGGCATTTCATATAAACCGACCCGCTATGGTGCACCCATGGATCAATCTGAACTTATTGAAAAAGTTGCAAAGGAGTTGGGCATATCGAACGCTCAGTCGCAGCGGTTGCTGAAGGCAACACTGCGGGAGATTCGTGACCTGCTCCGGGTCGGACACGCGGTAACCATCCCGCACCTTGGCACCTTCGACACGGCGACGTACGAGGAGCACCGCGGTTATCGGCCAGTCAGTCATGACTTTGCGATATTCCCGAAACGGCGCGTGCCCGTGTTTCGCACGGGCACATTGCTCCGTGAAGAAGTTTACGATATCGAATCGGGCGAAGAAGGTGCGCCGACATGAGCGACGACAACAAGATAGCGCTCCACTCCTTTGCGGCGCTGGTAGCCAGGCGTGCCAAGGTCAGTAGTGTCGAAGCAGATGCCTTTATCCACCAATTCGCGAAGACCATGGCTGAGGAATTGGAGACGGGCGGCGACATTCCTCTGTATCACTTTGGCCGTTTCCATACGACCCATGTCGATGAACAGGCGGGGCACGATCCCAACTCCGGCGCGCCGTTAACGATTCCTGAGCACTCGCGTGTCCACTTTCGCCCCTACAATGCATTGCGCTTCGCAGTCAACGCGCCTTTCCGTCAGCTGCGAATCAAGGAACTCACTCCGGACAAAACAGAATGGCGTACCAGAACCGGCGTCTGGATCTTGCTGGCGCTGCTTTTATTGCTGATGATCGTGCTTGGCATCAGGACAAAGAGTGTGATATCCACTCAGGATGCGTCCGTGGTGCCGCCCGAGCTGTCATCGGATAAAGCCGTAGTGGCGCACACCGACCAAACTCCCGATACAGGCGCGCCCGCAACCGTCCCCGCTGTTCCCGTAGAACCGGAAACCACCCTGATGGCAATAGCTGCGGCGACAGGGGTTATCGTGACGCCCGGCGATACGTTGTGGGCGATTGCTGCGACCAGATTGGGCGATCCCTATTGGTGGCCGGTTATCTATGCGGAGAACAGACCAGAGCTGTCCCGCCGAAACCCGGACCTGATCGATAGTGGGATCACACTGCGAATACCCGCTCTGGCCGGTAGCGTGAACAGTCCCAATGTCGCGGATCTCCGTCTGAAAACGAACGCTTACCAAATGGTGGCCGACGATTACCGGAAACTCGGCAATCCTCGAACCGCAGAGTATGAGAAGGTCGCTGCCCGCTGGTCTAAAGAATAATCGGGTAGCGTAGATCAGCCTTGTGATTGCCCTCCCTCATTAAACCGTACATTCCG
Source organism: Gallionella sp. UBA4737 (assembly GCA_002403995.1). GTDB lineage: Bacteria > Pseudomonadota > Gammaproteobacteria > Burkholderiales > Gallionellaceae > Gallionella. The sequence continues at coordinate 17,866 of DHIV01000080.1, forward strand.
GGCAAACTAATTGCTTATGGCAATTCATCGGCCGAAGCGGCCCGATAGCTGCCCTGCCACGAAGAGCCGGATTGGGCTATAAAGTGATCACACGAGAATTTAGAAAGAGGACCTATCTGCACGCTACAAATTCAGTTTTTTCAGTAAATCGTCAGCGTCTGTATTGGCCGAAGAGCCGATACTCACAGCAAGCGCGGTGACCGTCTTCAAAGTGTCGGCAAGCGACAAGTAGGCTGATAAATTTACGATCGCTTTTCCATCTCCTTTCAGTCGCAAAGCAGGCAGCTGAAAATTTTCATTGCTATAACTGAACAGTATCGATTCCTGAAGTCACGAAGTAGCGGTTCCGGGCCGCTCCACCCGCATACCGAAAACTGGATGATCTTGACTCACAGAACAGAGTCGAGGTTTATTGCGCGAGATGGTTGTCGACGGCGTAGCGCATCAGTTCGGCGTTGTTATGCAGGTTCATTTTTTCCAGAATGCGGCTGCGGTAGGTGCTGATGGTCTTCACGCTCAAGGCCAGAGAGTCGGCGATCTCCGTAACGGTCTTGGCCGATGCGAGCAGCAGGAATATCTGGTATTCGCGGTCCGACAGGATCTGGTGCGGAAGTTTCTTTTCATCCGTGCCGAGTTCGTTGGCGAGCATCTCGGCCACCGCCGGGCTGATGTATTTCTTGCCGCCGGCCACGCGCAGCAATGCCTTGACCACTTCCGACGGGGCGCTCTCCTTGGTCATGTAGCCGGCGGCGCCCGCCTTGATGAGTCGCGTCGCGTACTGGTCTTCCGGGTAGATGCTCAGGATCAGGATCGGCAATTGCGGTCTTTCCGAATGGATCTGCTTGAGCACATCGATGCCGCTCATGTCCGGCATCGAAATGTCGAGCAGCACCACGTCGCAGTCGATCTCGCGTATCTTGCGCAGCGCGTCGATGCCGCTCTCGGCCTCGGCCACCACGCGCATCTCGCCGTTGTCCTCGATGATCTGTTTCAGCCCGCGGCGGACAATGGCATGGTCGTCGGCGATCAGGATGCGTATCATATTTCTCTCTCTGTTTTATGACCGGTAGCAACCGGCAATATTACCGTTAAGCGCAGGCCTCCGCCGTGAGGGCTGTCGAACAGGATCTGGCCGCCCAGTTGCGCAACACGCTCGCGCATGCCGCGCATGCCGTAGGAAGTCTGTGCGATAACATGCTTTTCAGGCAAGCCGCGGCCGTTGTCGCTGATCGACAGGATGGTTTCATCATCGCCCTGGTGGAATTCGGCGCTCACCCGGGTTGCCCCGGAATGTTGCGCCACATTGGTCAGCGCTTCCTGAAAAATGCGGAACAGATTGATCGCCGTCGTTTTGTCCAGCGTTTTCTCGTCGTCCTTGTCCTCCGCACCGATGACCTCGCATGCGATGCCGGTGCGTTTGTGGAATTGTCCGCACTGCCATTCAAGCGCAGCCACCAGGCCGAGATCGTCGAGTATGGTCGGATGCAGGTCGCTGATGACGCGCCGTGTGACGCCGACTGCGTTATCGATCAACTGCGTCATCGACTCGACATGTTCGAGTAACGGCGCTGTCTGCTCATTGCCGGACAGCTTGCTTGTCAGCCGGTAAGTCTCCATCTTGAGCGCAGTCAGCGTGCCGCCCAGATCGTCGTGTATCTCCCGGGCGATCCTGGTTTTTTCCTCCTCGCGCGCGGTCTGGATATGCGCGGTGAGCTTGCGCAATTGCTGCTCGCCGGCTTTGCGGTCGGTAATATCGGAGAAGATGCCGACATAGTTGGTAACCTGCCCTTCGGCTCCGAGAACAGCGGTGATGGTCAGCCACTCCGGGTATATATCGCCGTTCTTGCGGCGGTTCCAGACTTCACCGCTCCAGAACCTGTCCCGCTCCAGGACTTGCCACATGTTTTGGTAAAATTCCTTGTCATGGCGGCCCGAGTGCAGCATCCCGGGCGTTTTCCCGATCGCATCTTCGTTGGTATACCCGGTTATTTCCGTGAATGAATGATTGACCCTGAGGATTTTGTTGTTGGCATCGGTCACTACCACGCCTTCCCGGGATTCGAAAGTGACCGCGGTGATGCTCAGTTCGTTAAATTGTTTCTGGAGCATGACCCGTTGCTTTTCAAGCGGGCGCATAGCCAAAACATAAATCCATGGAGTGACGATAATGACCAGCAAAAGAGGATCTAGGAATTCCCAGAACACCGCAGAAATATTCAGGCCATAGATCTGCTTGAAAACGAGCTCTATCAACACCATGATCAGGAACTCTGCGGTCAGTATCAACAAGGCGATCAAAAACATCGCACCCCGGGGGGAACTGAAAATATCCTTCAGATGATGTTTGACCATGCGAGTCCGGAATCAATTGGCAAAGAGGTAGATCAGGTCTACTTCGGAATACTTTACCACTTCCTTGCAAGTGATCGCCACCCTTCCCGCATTGGCGGAATGCGCGATGATGGCAACGATCTCAAGGGGACAAGCGCCGATGTGCCTGGCGGTGCTCAAGACCGGCATGACCATCACCGTGACAGAACTGCAACAACAGTTGATCACCCGCATACGCGACACCATCGATGATCCGGGCGCGATTCCGGAAATCATCGCAGTGCTTCTCAGCGAGAAGTCCGCCAATCAGATAGGTTTGGCTTCGGGATGATTTTCCGGGGCTGGTTAATTCTATAAGATGCCTTTGAAAATCATATGACGCTGTGCCATTGTCCCCGTGGAATTGGCATTGCCGTTTGGAAATAAAACGGAGTCGATCCCTTTAGCGCTGACAATCCCTGGGAGAATAGCCGAAGGAATCAAGCAATCGAATGACGCTAGGCTTTACGCCATTGATCCGGTTTGCCGCCTGCAGTATTGCGAACGCGCTCGACCAGGGGTGAAGCACCCGGACTCAATTCCTTCGCTCGTTCTATGGCTTTGGCTTGCGTGGGCAAAACATCGCTGGCTCTTTCTGAATTGGCTTTCCTGACTGCAAAGTCACCTTCAGGCCGCTTTTCAACAAATACCTTTTTATCGCCTTTGTGAGCTGCTGCTGGTTTTGTGTGCTTGGTATCTTTGGTATTTGACATGGTGTATGTTCCTTTCATAAAAATGCCGATGAATGAGAATCAACGTGCATGACGCAGAATCGGTTTGAGCGTCATGGCATCACCGTAAACTTTCAAGCACAATCAAACTGTGCGCCAGCAAACATAGTGAGTAACACCCGCCATCTGATCCCTGAATTAAAAAGCCGAATTAAACGGTCCGGATCTATAAAGGATTCTCGATTGGATCAATGCAGTCATACTGCAAAGCCAGACTTGGCCCTCCGTTCTTGTTTGAGCGGGGTGACGGTAGAATGACAGCGAGACTGGATCAGGACGATGTCAAAATCACATAAAATCATTCTCTACACCATCAGCGGGTTCGCTGGTCTGCTCGTCCTCGTCGCGGTGGCTCTGCTTCTTTTTGTGGATGCCAATGCCTACAAGTCCCGGTTCGAAGCCGCCGCCTCGGGAGCGTTGGGGATGGAAGTCAGGGTCGGCGGCCGGCTGGGGGTCAGCCTGTTCCCGGGCTTGCTCGTCACACTGCAGGACGTGCACATTCGTAACCGGGGGGCGGACCTCGTCTCTGCAAAGGAAGCCAGGCTCGGGATCGATCTCCTCCCCCTGCTCAAAAAGGAAGTCCGGTTCGGGAAGATCGCGCTGAAAAATCCCGTCATCTCCATCGAGCGCGGCCGCGACGGCAAATTCAACTTCGAGACACCACAGACGGCGGGAGCGTTACCCGCCCTGAACCTGGCGAAAATTTCTGTTTCAGACGGGACGCTCCTCTACGCGGACAAACAATCCGGGGAAGGAGTCGAAGCCGGGGACTGCAAGCTGGACGTGCGCCGCCTGCTGCTTTCGGGCGGGGAAAGTGCTGACCTGATGAAGAACCTTTCCTTCACGGCGGAACTCGCCTGCGGGGAGATCCGGACAAAAGACTTCACGGTGTCCGGTTTGAAGTTCACGGCCGACGGGAAAAATGGAATCTTCGATCTCAAGCCGGTCACGATGGGAATCTTCGGCGGACAAGGTTCGGGGAACGTCCGGGCGGACTTTTCGGGCGCCGTCCCCCTTTACCACGTTCATTACTCTCTGCCGCAGTTCCGCATCGAGGAGTTTTTCAAAATCCTGTCGCCACAGAAGGTCGCGGAAGGCTCGATGGATTTCTCCGCAAGCCTGTCGATGCAGGGAAAGACTGTAAACGAGATGACGCAGACCGCGAACGGAGAGGCCTCCCTGCAGGGCGAAAACCTCACGCTCAATGGCAGCGATCTCGATCTGGAGTTCTCCCGGTTTGAGTCCAGTCAAAACTTCAACCTCGTGGACGTAGGTGCCTTTTTCTTTGCCGGACCTGTCGGCCTGGCGGTCACGAAGGGGTACAACTTTGCGACCATCCTTAAAGGATCGGGGGGCAGCAGCGCGATCCGGACGCTCGTCTCAGACTGGAAAATCGAGCGCGGCGTGGCGCATGCGCAGGACGTGGCCATGGCGACAAACGAGAACCGGATCGCCCTCCAGGGAGGGCTCGATTTCGTCAAAGGGCGTTTTGATGACGTGACCGTGACGCTGATCGACGCCAAGGGCTGCGCCAAGGTACGGCAGAAGATCAGCGGCCCCTTCCAGAAACCGGTGGTGGAGAAGCCGAATATTCTCAAGTCCCTCGCCGGGCCGGCGCTCAAGTTGCTCAAGAAGGGAAGGAAGCTCTTTCCTGGCGGAGAGTGCGAAGTGATCTACGCCGGCTCGGTGGCGCCACCGAAATGAACGGATTGCAACGGAACCGGGGAAACGCTCAGGGCGCTTAATGTATCTATGTGCGTCAGCAGACAGAAGCAACCTCGATAATATTATTAGTATTAAACATCTGTTGATCTGTTGGCGAGCAGACACACAGGCACAACAGCTTGTTGAATGCTTTATCCCGGAAAACATATGCTGCAAGTAATTCTGTTCCGGGTTTTATGCAACATCTCGTTTAATTCTTAGTAATAGGCGTAGATATGAAAAAAATGGCACTGGCAACTTTGGTATCCTTGGGCATGTTATCGATGAACGCATTTGCGGACAGCGATACATACAATGGATTCTCACTGGCCTATGTCCAATCAAGGCAGAATGGCTTGACTGATTCTACGTCAGGGGTCGCCATCCTGAGGTCAGTGCGCTTACAAGAAAACTACGGCTATGAAATGCAATTCGGACTTTTCGGTGACATCGGCTCGTACACCACGAACGGTTTCGTGGAGTTGTCCGCAATTGGCTTCGTGCCACTGAGTGATAGCGGCTGGAAGCTGTATGGCAAGGCAGGCCTGGCTGATGTTTACTCACATGGTTCACCTGGGACAGCCAATAATTTTGGGCTGACATACGGCGCAGGTGTTGAATTCCCACGCGACATCGGGAAAGTTCGCGTGGGATTCCAGCACGTTACTGTGGGCAATGGCACGTTGTCTCCATCGCACAGCACATATCTGGTCGCGCTGACATTATTTCTCAAATAAGCAGCAATCGGGAGCAGGATAACTCTGTCCCCGCAAAGCATGAAAGTCCGCTTGCCCGATTTTAAGCTTGCCAGCGCATTCTATCGATATCCTTCAAGGACACTTTTTTGAAGCTGAATATTTAATATCTTCTTCGGCAGGATCAATCGAGTCTGAACTGGCCGTATTGATTGTTCGCGTAAACTATCGCTAAAGAAACTGTGCGGGTTGCGCACGCTGAAGTCTAACCGGTATTGATGATGACAAATATTTGTATTGATTTTTCGCGGTACGCCAACTTTGCGCCCGCCGGCACGCCCCGCGACGTGGCGGAGCTGATCCGGTTGCCGGTGAAGCCGTGCGCGCTGAGGCCAGTATGAGCGCGCCGGATAACAGGGCACCCGCTGACGTTGCACCGGGCAATCGCAACGGGCCGGAGCAGGAAATCCTGCCGCGGCGAACACGCGTGATCCGCATCGAAATCGCTCCGTGGACGATATTTTCCCTGGTGCTTATCATCGCCGGCCTGTGGATTTTCATGCGCCTGCTGCCGGTCGTCCTGGTGCTCGTGGGTGCGCTGATGATCGCCGGCGCCCTCGGTCCGGCGGTGGAATGGCTGGAACAGCGCGGCGTGCGCAGAGTTGCGGCTATCGCCATCGTTTTCACCGTGCTGTTCGTGGCGACCGTGTTGTTATTCGTACTTACCATCCCGGAGCTGGTGAACCAGGTAAGGAGCGTGATCAGCATGGAACCGGCGCTGCGCGAGCGGCTTGCAGTGTGGTTCGCCCAAACTCCGCTCACGGCGAGCCTCGCGGACACGATGCGCAACGTGCATTATGACTCGCTCATCAAGTCTTCCGCCGCGTCAGTGCTGACCTTTTTTAGCCTCGTGGTGAAGGGTGTCGCCTACGGGGTCGGCGCGATATTTCTCGCACTGTATATGATGCTGGACCGCGACCGGTTGCGCGGGGCGCTGTTCGCGGTGGTGCCGCGCACGCACCATATCCGGCTGTCGCGCATCCTGGTCAACCTGGACACTATCGTCGGCGGCTATATCCGCGGCCAGGCGACCACCTGCATCCTGATGGCCGCGTTCATGTTCGTCCTGCTCACCGCGTGCGGTATCCCGAACGCACTGGTGATCGCGGTGTTCGGCGGACTGGCCGACGTGCTTCCGTACATAGGCATCTTCATCACCATGGGCCCGGCAATTGCGGCCGCGCTCCCGTACGGGGCAGTCATCACCCTGGTGGTTTTCCTGCTGATGCTCGCCTACGAGGAGTTCGAAAGCCGCGTGCTGGTACCCGTAGTCTATGGACGCGCGCTGCGACTGCCGTCGTCCGTGGTGCTCTTTTCCCTGATTGCGGGCGCCACGCTGTTCGGCATCGTCGGCGCGCTGCTCGCGCTGCCGGTCGCGGCCACGACCCTGATGCTCATCGACAAGCTGCGCGTCGAGCTGCCCGGCGAGACGGAGCAGGCCGGGGACACGGAGATGAAAATAAAAGACGCACGCAGCGAGCGCGAATACGAACGCAGAACCGAAGGCATGCCGGCAGAAGCGGCATCGGCCATCGCAGTCGAAATGTCGGGCAGCCGGAAAAAGACAGAAGATGAGCCGGCGGCCTGATCACAGACATAAGGTGTCAGGTTCGAAATACTTTTCTGCTGCCCTTAAGTGAACGCCACCCATCCTGCGGCGGGGAATGTGCGGTCACCTGTTGCAAGGACACGGTGATCCTGGCCAGACTGACCAAGACCCGTTCGGCAAGATACTGCGCAAGAACCCGGCCCTTTAATGGCGCCATTTTAATATCCAATACATTATCCACGCACCGGCTACGGCCCCTATAACGAAAATCATCAATCCTCTGGATGGACGTGTTTCCGGTTTGGAACTGTCCGAAGCCGGTTGGATCGATTCCCATTCGTTGATTATCTTCCTGGCATCAGCGTAGTCTGCTTCAGAAACAAGCACACGCACCAGGCCCATCGCCTGAAGTTCGCCGACCCCACCCTGCAAATACTCCCCTTCGATACGCCCTGGAATGCGCTGCTGTTCGAGCAGGCTCAGGATCATGTGAGCGTCCAGCCCGCTAGCTGCTTCATATACGCTTCTCATAAATAACCAAAGCACCGCTTTGCGGTTGACTCGCGCCGACAGATGCGGAAATAAGCCGCTGGTGGCCGGTTCGTAGTAGCTAAAGAAGGGATCATCGCGCCAGAAAAATGTATAACGCAATGCTCAGGGAAATCACGGATATGATGATTGCCAGGATACAGAGAACTAAAATCCACTGATGTCTTTTCTCTGCAAGTGACGCTCCCATCTCCAAAGCTTCCACAGTATTTTGCATTTGTATGGCCAGCTCTTTGATGTGTGCATCGTTCGCAGATGCCGCTGCTTGAAGTTCAGTTATCTGCTGTTGCAGCAATATCGCCTGATTGGCGGCAGCATCAGCACTTTTCTTGGTAAATACCGGCGCAGCCGCAGATACGATAGTACCGACATACGGCAGAACGGACTTGAGCACGGGTATGAGCCAGGCCGGCATGTGTGACTCCTAACTGTTATGTCCAGACCAACCGGTCCAGAATTACGTGAGGAATGAACCCCATTCTTTTCGCAAAATCAATTCGGCTCCGGGCTAATCCTGTGCATCATTCAAAACCAGATTTCCGGATAGCGCCGCGAAGCCGGAATGTTATTCACCAGTAATCCAACCGCTAACAGGATGAGCGGCCCGACAGTAGCGGGAAATATCACGTACAAAAACCCCAGCTTGTGAATTGCAGGAGAACCGATAACCGCGATCAGTGCGGTGGCACCGCCGGGAGGATGCAGCGTGCGGGTCGCGTGCATGACGGCAATCGATGTGGCGACCGCCACGGATTCGGCGAGCCACATATGCTGGTTCAGCAGCTTCCAGCAGAGCACGCCTACAATGGCGCAGAGCACATGGCCCCCGATCAGGTTGCGAGGTTGGGCCAGTGGACTGCGCGCGGCACCATATACGAGCACAGCGGATGCGCCGAAGGATCCGATCATCAACGACCTGTCGAGCCCTTCGAAAAAAAGCTGGCTTACCCACGCGACCGCCGCAATGCCCAGGAATGAGCCTAGCCATGACCACAAGATCTCTTCGTTGCTGACTCGCGGCGGACTGCCGCGGGTAGTGCCTCTCATCTTGCTGAAATACTTGCGCAAATTCACAACGATTCCTTCAGCTTGTAAGCCGCAAAAAAATCTTTTCGCAGCAGCAAACCGATCAGCCTGCCGTCGGCTCCTGTGACAGGCATGCTGCGGCCGGCATGTTGGTGGAAGGCATCCAATATCTCCAGGAATCCTGCACCCTGGCCGACCGTCACCACCGGTTGCGTCATGGCTACGCTTACAGCCGTTTCATGGCAACGGTGCGTGAACTCAAACGAATCTTCAAGCATTTTTAACAACAATTCCAGAAAGTTCTCTGCCTTCAGGCGTTTCAGGTAATCATTTTCCGTGAGCATGCCGATCACATAACCGTTGGCATCCACGACCGGCAGTCCCTTGTAGCCGGAATCGGCAATAGACCTTGCCGCAAGGTCGAGTGTCGTATCCGGCCGCAGCGGTTCTATGGCGCGCCGCATCAGGCGGCCGGCCGTAACACCAACGAACATGCGCTCCAGCGCATGCCGATGGGCAAGGTGATAAATCGAGCGGAAATCCTCAGTGGTGATATCCAGGTAGCCGGGTATGTGCTGCATCGCATCCAGGATGTCGTCATCGGTAAGCTCGATTTCGGGCGTATCCTCACCCACGAGGTCTCCCGTTAAATCGTCAGGCAGGTTCTGTGTCATGGTTATAGATTCTGTCCAGTGAGTCGTTCATCAGGTAAGGCTATCTGTGACCCGGAGTGAGAAACAGAAATAATGCGAATCACACGCGATCGCCGATCAGCCGGAATCATTGTAGCATTCTCAATAACCGGGCAAGAAATCCCAACTCCGCTGAAGCAGACACTCGCAAGCATGGGCAAAGCTGATTAAATCAAAGAGCACAGGCTCGGATGGAAGTCACACTTCCAAAATATATTGGCGCCGTCTCCTTTAATTCATGATTTAGGTTTAAGCTTGTCATTGCGTTTGTCGCCCCAAAACAAAACACATGATTCCATTTTCCATCCTAGACCTGGCCCCGATCAACGAAGGCAGCGATGCTGCCCAGTCGTTTCGCAATACGCTGGATCTTGCCCGGCACGCAGAGCGCTGCGGCTACCAGCGCTTCTGGCTGGCCGAGCATCATGGTATGCCGGGCATCGCCAGCGCCGCGACCGCTGTATTGATCGGGCATGTCGCCGGTGGCACGTCTACCATCCGCGTCGGTGCCGGGGGGATCATGTTGCCCAACCATTCGCCGCTGGTGATCGCCGAACAGTTTGGCACATTGGAATCACTCTATCCCGGACGCATTGATTTGGGCCTCGGGCGCGCGCCGGGCTCGGACCAGCTCACCGCGCGCGCGTTGCGCCGGAATCTCGCTTCTGATCCCAATCAGTTTCCGCAGGACGTCGTCGAGCTGATGGATTACTTCTCGGCGACGCAGCGGCATGCGGTTCGTGCCGTTCCGGGCGCAGGGCTGAACGTACCGATATGGATACTGGGATCGAGTCTGTTCGGAGCGCAAGTGGCAGCGGCCCTGGGCCTGCCCTATGCATTCGCGTCGCATTTTGCGCCAGAGCAGATGATGCAGGCGATCGCCTTGTACCGTTCCACCTTCAAGCCGTCTGCTCAACTGGCGAAGCCGTACGTGATGCTCGGCTACAACGTCTTTGCGGCAGATACCGAAGAAGAGGCGCACTTTCTCGCGACCTCGATGCAGCAAGCCTTCGTCAACCTGCGCAGCGGCCAGCCCAGGCGCCTGCAGCCGCCGGTAAAAGGTTATCTGGATACTATTGCGCCGCATTTTCGAGATATGCTCGACGATGTGCTGTCCTGCGCCGCTATCGGCTCACGCGACACCGTAAAGTGTGCATTGCAAGCTTTCATCGAACAGACAGGCGCGGATGAATTGATGATCACATCGCAGATCTTCAATCATACTGCCCGCCTCAGATCGTATGAGATCACCGCAGAGCTCCGCGGATAGAGGATATATTTTGCAAATTAATACGCCATCCAAGCCCGCCCCATCCTTCGCCCTGTTCAATCTCGGCTTTCGCCCGTTCTTTCTGCTGGCGGGCGTGTATTCGCTGGTCTCGATATTCATCTGGGGTGGCGTTTATGTCTATGGCTGGCCGGCGCCGCGCTTGCCGTTCTCGACCATGCACTGGCATGCGCATGAAATGATCTTCGGTTACGGCATGGCCGTCGCCGCCGGGTTTCTGTTGACTGCAGTGCGCAACTGGACCCATCTCCCCACGCTCAAGGGTTACCCGCTGGCAGGCCTGGCGACACTGTGGCTGGCGGCACGGGTGGCCGGATGGGTGATACCCGGGCAGATACTGCCGATGATGGTGCTCGATCTAATGTTCGATCTCTGGCTCATCGTTGTGATCTTTCGACCTATCCTGCGTGCAAAGCAGCATGACCAGATCGGCATCGCGTCCAAACTGGTGCTGCTGATGCTGGCCAACCTGTGTTTCTATCTCGGCGTGTCGGGTGTGCTGGAGCAAGGCATCGTGTGGGGCTTGTATTCCGGATTATATTTTCTGCTGGCACTGGTCTTCACCATGGCGCGGCGCGTGTTGCCGATGTTCATCGAACGCGGTGTCGGCTATCCTGTGACAATAAAGAATCAGAAGTGGATAGATCGCTCCGGCATCTATGTGTTTGTGCTGTTCGTGTTTGCCGATGTGTTCTGGCGGAATGTACCGGTTAGCGCTGCACTCGCCGGCTTGCTGTTCGCGATCCACACGATGCGACTGGCGGGGTGGCACACCAGGGGCATCTGGAATAAGCCGCTGCTATGGGTGTTATACCTCGGCTATGGCGGCGCCACCTTCGGTTTCCTGCTCAAGGCGCTTGCGCCATTCTTGTCCGTATCGCCGTCCCTGGCGTTGCATGCGTTCGCAGTGGGCGGCATAGGCATGATCACAGCGGGAATGATGGCGCGCATCGCGCTCGGACACACCGGCCGCGACATTCAGCAACACTCGCGCTTGCTTGCGCCTGTTTTCATGTCATTGTTCGCGGCCTTTGTGGCCCGGGTGCTGTTGCCGATGATCGCGCCTTCGCAATACCTGCTGTGGCTGGGCATCGCGCAGGCGGCATGGGTGATCGCCTTTGCATTGTTTGTCTGGGTGTACGCCCCCATCCTGGTCAAACCGCGCATGGATGGGAAGCCGGGTTAGCTCGAGCTGAACCGGTCAATTGCAGCAACTTTGAGGGTAGACCCCAGGGTCGGAGCCCATGTAATGCAAATTGATTTTTCATATCGGGTAAAATATCGAACTTGCCACCTGTTATCTTGTCCATCACCGATCGATTTAAAGTCAAATGTGCCCTGCACCGTGCCCTCCTTACCTGAATATGCAAATGAAAAATAGATTACTGTGGATATTGCTGGCGTTTATGCTGGCTGCATTCAATACAACGCAGGCAGCTCCGCAGCTTGTGCCGCTGGAACAACAGTCCCAGGCTGCCGTTCTATCCGCTAAAGTCCTGAACCGGTATAGCTACAAACACGTAGCGCTTGACGATAATTTATCTTCGCAAATATTTGACAACTATCTGAAGATGCTGGATGGCGAAAAGATATTTTTCCTGCAGGCTGACATCGATCATTTCGCCTATGCGCGAACCGGACTTGATGATGCCATACTCGGCAAAGACCTGAGCGTCCCTTTCGGCATATTCAATCTCTATCAGCAGCGGATCGCTGAACGCTTTACCTATGCGCGCTCCCTGCTGAAAAAGGGATTTGATTTCCAGAAAAAGGAAAGCTATCAATTCTCCCGCAAGAATGCGCCATGGCCAAAATCCGCAGACGAGTTGAACGACCTGTGGCGCAAGCGCGTCAAGAACGACTGGCTGCGCCTCAAACTGGCCGGCAAGGATGACAAAAGCATCGTCGCAACGCTGGACAAACGCTATGACAATATCCTGAGCAGCCTCTCCAAGGTCAAGAGTGAAGACGCATTTCAAGACTTCATGAACGCCTATGCGATGGCTATAGACCCGCATACCAATTATTTGGGGGTGCGCGCTTCCGAAGAGTTCGACATTACGATGAGCTTGTCTCTGGTCGGCATTGGCGCATCGCTATATGACAAGGATGAATACACCACGATCAGGGAGCTATTGGCAGGCGGCCCCGCGGCGCTATCCGGCAAGTTGAAAGCCGGAGACCGTATCGTGGGTGTCGGGCAGGGCGAAGACGGTCCGATAGTTGAAGTCATGGGCTGGCGCATCGACGACGTGGTGGCCATGATACGCGGCACCGAGGATACTGTGGTGCGTCTTGATGTGCTGCCGGCAGAAGCAGGCGCTGACGGCAAACACAAGCTCATTTCGCTGGTTCGAAAAAAGATCAACCTGGAAAAACAGGCCGCCAAAAAATCCATCATCGAAGTGAAAGATGCGGGAGTGACGCGCCGCATCGGCGTGATCTCACTGCCCGAGTTCTATCAGGATTTTGCTGCCCGCCAGAAAGGCGACAAGGATTTCAAGAGCGCGACCAGGGATGTCTCGCGCCTGCTGGATGAACTGAAAAAAGACCAGGTGGATGGCGTGCTGGTTGATCTGCGCAACAATGGCGGCGGGTCATTGGATGAAGCCATCCAGATGACCGGCCTGTTTGTAGGCAAAGGCCCCGTAGTACAGCAACGCGACTCCAAGGGTAATATAGTTGTCAGCAATGATACCGATACCGGTGTTGCCTGGAATGGTCCGCTGGGTGTGCTGATCAATCGAGCCTCGGCATCAGCCTCGGAAATCTTCTCGGCGGCGATACAGGATTACGGCCGCGGAGTTGTGATCGGTGAAACCAGCTTTGGCAAAGGCACCGTACAGACCGTGGCAGATCTTGATGAGATCGCGAAGAACGACAAGCCCGAATTCGGCGAAATCAAGCTGACCATCGCCCAGTTCTTCCGCATCAATGGCGGCACCACCCAGTTGCGCGGCGTGACTCCGGATATCAAGCTTCCGTCGATGACAGACACGGAGGATTTTGGTGAATCCAGTTTCGACAATGCCTTGCCCTGGACGCAAATCAAGGCGGCTGGCTATACGCCGGAAGGTGATTTGACCAGTATCGTGCCCATGTTGATAGCGAGCCATGACAAGCGCGTGAGCCATGACAGGGACTTCAAGTATTTGCAGGAAGATATTGCCGAGGTCAACAAGCTGCGCCAGACTAACCTGATCTCGCTCAATGAAGCTGACCGCCGCAAAGAGCGCGAAGCGCAGGAAGCGCGCGAAAAGTCCCGCGAGAAAAACCGGGGGGACAATGGCTTGGACAAGGTATCTGCTGCAGCCGGCAGCCATGCATTTCAAGATGATGGCATGTTGTCCAGCGAACGCAATCTCAGTGCTGACCTGGCCATCGAGAATGCGAATAAAAAATCCAAGGACATATTGCTGAACGAAGCAGCGGGTATAGTCAGCGATGAAGTTGGGCTGCTGAAAAGCAATCCCAGGCTCGCGGCCAGCATAGCGCCATAACCGGCATTCGCTTACACGATTACGAAGCTGACCCCAATAGCTCCGTTCCTGTCTTGAGTAAGCCTTAACGGATGATGCCAATTTCATACCAAACGAGCATTATGTAGGGCGGGCTATGCCCGCCGGATTGAGTTGTCGGGCATAGCCCGACCTACAGGTATTTTCCATTTGAAGGAGAAAGCGAAACATTGTAGGAGCGGGCCATGCGGGTG
>DHIV01000099.1 GCA_002403995.1 Gallionella sp. UBA4737
CCAGTTTTTCGGAAAGCTGCGAGACCTTGTAGCAGGTGTCGGCGGAATCGCCGCCGCCGTTATAAAAGAAGTAGCCGATGTTGTGCGCCTTGAAAATTTCTATCAGGCGATCGTATTCGCGTTTGTTGGCTTCCAGACTCTTGAGCTTGTAGCGGCAGGAACCGAATGCGCCCGAGGGTGTGTAACGCAGGGAGGAGATGGCTTTGGCAGATTCCTTGGTGGTGTCGATCAGTTCTTCGGTCAGCGCGCCGATGATGCCGTTGCGTCCGGCATACACCTTGCCGATCTTGTCCTTGTGCTTGCGCGCGGTCTCGATCACACCACAGGCAGATGCATTGATGACTGCAGTCACTCCGCCGGATTGCGCATAAAAAGCATTCATTTTTTTCGACATAAACTTTCTCCCTGATGTTGAATTATGGTTGCTGAATAACTTCCTTCTCCCTGCATGATTCCTGTAATTTCAAAGTCTGAATCTTACGATATTTTCACGGACAGGGTTAAGATAACGCGCCTGGCCTGTTACGCGCCTTCAATGCTCTCGATATAGTCGCGAAATCGTTGCGCAACATCGAGCGGGCCTTGCGCGACCTCATCGATCAGTCGATACAAGCGATAAGGCGCGCTGTCGAACAAGCGGTATTTCCGGACCATGGCCAGCGTATGTATGCCTTCGCCGTTGATGTTTTCTGTCTCTCCCCTGGCAAGTCTGCGCCCCAGCTCGTGATGGTGGGAGCCGGCACTGGTGGCGGTGGTGATCAGATCGCCCAGACCGGCCAGATGCAGAGGTGCGGCTGGTTTTCCGCCCATCTGTTCCACGATGGAGCTCATTTCCGCCAAGGCTGTTACCGTCAAATACCCGCGCATGTTGTCGCCGAGCTCAAGTTCATCTGCCATGCCGAAAGCGATCGCATAAACGTTCTTGAGTATGACAGCCCAGGAAATTCCCGGTATGTCGGTGCTGTGTCTGATATGCAGCATGGTGCCCTGATAAAGTTCTCGCACCCTGCGGTAGATCGAGATATCCGCACAACCCAATTCGGCGAAGGCATATCGGTCCGCGAGGATTTCCTCCGAGATCATCGGGCCATACAGCAAGCAATAAGGCTGCCGCCCGGTTAATAGTTGCTGGCATAGCTGCGCCGGTGTCCGGCCCTCATCATCGAGTCCCTTGGCGATGCTGAGACAGATGCAATGGCTTTGTAGGTGAACTGCGAGTCTGGCCAGCAGGTCACGATGGGAAGACGCCGGCACACAGAGCAGCAGGAAATCGGCCAGTGCCGCTTCTTGTTCAACGTCGGTGGAAGGCAAGCCTTCTATCGGACGTGAATCATGGATGGCCAATCGATGATTTTCCGCAAGCATATGCTCCATCGCATGGCCCATTTCACCGTATCCGACGATCAATACACGCGATGGTTTCATTGGCGGGGAATTTAAAGCGGTGTGCGGCTGATTCTCAGGGGGCAGGGATAAACGCTATCAATTTAAACACCGCACATTCTATTTTTTTCCTACCCCCAGGTTTCCTGTGGCCAGGAACACTTCGCGGAGGAAACACAGCAAGCCGGAAATCAACGTCAGCATCGCCAAAATGAAAAGCAGTGAAACGGTGCGTGATGGATCCAAGCCTATCTCCGAGCCTACAAAAAGTGCTGCAATCACGATGCAGATGAAGAGAGCAGACATTGTGCAAAGACTGACCGCCCAATTAACCCATCGCGCCCTGCGCACGAGCATCGCCATTTCGTCCTTTTGCTCAGACTGTTTTTGATCGGTTGAATTGCTTAATACCCTGGAGCGATCGACGATACGAGCGAGACGATTCGTGATCACGCTGAGTATCGCGCCTATACCGGTCAACAGAAAGACGGGCGCTACGGCCAGTTGGATGACATGAGCGACAGTCGTAACGTCAGATGCGTTTTGCATACCAATACCTCATTATCGGGCCGTCATTGAAAACGGAATTCAAATTCATTTATTGCATTTTTGATGCTGGTCTCGTTTGACAGAGTATCCATGATGACTGGGTAGTCGCGCGTTGGGAACGGCTACGGTATCTCGATATTGCGGATGTCGCAGGTTATTCCCGACACAAGAATCTTGTCCCCGCTGCAGATATACGCTTTATTCAGTCTGATGCTGGACGATGGATAGATGTCGCAGTATGGGATGTCCAGGATCGCAATTGCCTTGCTTTCCCAGTACATGATGATCTTGTGGTTGTTGATGTTAGACCAATTTGTTGCGTTACTTAAATCGGCACAAGCAGCCCAGGCAGATGTGCTTGTGAGTCCATAGACCAGTGAAACAAGAAGGCAAGCGAACTTTTCCATGTTTCCCCCTTTAACCGGCGCTCAACCTGAAACAGATGCCCTGGAAGGTCTTTTATATAGCACCTGCGCAAGGAACAATTTTGGGCCGCCTCGTTTTCAGTTCGCCAATTCAGCCCCGTCGCATTTGCAGCGCGAACTATCGTTACTCATAAACGGTATTATTCAGGCCGGATTAGACACCTTATTTTGTTTCAAGACAAGCGCCATGCGGTGACGATGGGCAGGGCCAGGGGGAGAAGCGTTGCGGCAGGCGAAAAAGCAGGGCGGTGGTTGCCGCCCTGCTTTCTTGTTTCGCCCGATAACAGCCGGGCTTAAAGCAGCGGTACGATCATCAATGCGACGATGTTGATGATCTTGATCAGCGGGTTCACAGCAGGCCCCGCAGTATCCTTGTACGGGTCGCCCACGGTGTCGCCGGTCACGGCAGCCTTGTGCGCCTCAGAGCCTTTGCCGCCGAAGTTACCTTCCTCGATGTATTTCTTGGCGTTATCCCAAGCGCCACCGCCGGCGGTCATCGAGATCGCGACGAAGATGCCGGTGATGATGGTGCCGACCAATACGCCGCCGAGAGCCTGCGCGCCCAGTGTCAGGCCGACGATCAACGGTACCGCGATGGGCAGCAGCGACGGGACGATCATTTCCTTGATCGCAGCCTTGGTCAGCATGTCTACGCAAACGCCGTATTGCGGCTTGCCGGTTCCTTCCATGATGCCGGGGATTTCCTTGAACTGGCGGCGCACTTCCACTACCACCGATCCGGCGGCGCGGCCGACCGCTTCCATGCCCATCGCGGCAAACAGGTAAGGCACCATACCGCCGATGAACAGGCCGATGATGACCATGTGGTTGGACAGATCGAAGGTCGTGATCATGCCCAGTTTGGCACTTAGAGCGTGGGTGTAGTCTGCGAACAACACTAATGCGGCCAGACCGGCGGAGCCGATCGCATAACCCTTGGTGACGGCCTTGGTGGTATTGCCCACTGCGTCCAGCGCATCGGTGATCTTGCGCACGTCAGGCGGCAATTTGGACATTTCGGCGATACCGCCGGCATTGTCGGTGATCGGGCCGTAGGCATCCAATGCCACGATGATGCCGGCCATGGACAGCATCGAGGTCGCGGCGATAGCGATGCCATACAGTCCGGCCAGAGCGAAAGCACACCAGATCGCCAGGCAGACGGCCAGCACCGGAGCGGCGGTGGCTTTCATCGAAACGCCCAGCCCGGCGATCACGTTGGTGCCGTGGCCGGTAGTGGAAGCTTGAGCGATATGGCGCACCGGCGCATATTCTGTGGCGGTGTAGTACTCGGTGATCCACACCATCGCAGCGGTCAGAGCCAGGCCGATCAATGTGGCATAGTAAATATGCCGTGCCGATACCAGTTCGCCGCCTATTGTCACGCCATCACCCAGCATCATGGTAGTGATCGGGTAGAAGGCGATCGCCGCCAGTATTGCAGAGACGGTCAGGCCGCGATACAGCGCGTTCATGATCTTGCCGCCCTCGCGCGCCTTGACGAAGAAGGTGCCGATGATGGAAGCGATGATGGAGAAACCGCCCAGCACCAGCGGATAGATCACTGCTTCTGGGGAACCGGTGATCAACAGGCCGCCCAGCACCATGGTGGCGATGATGGTGACAGCGTAAGTTTCGAACAGGTCGGCCGCCATGCCGGCGCAGTCGCCGACGTTGTCGCCGACGTTGTCGGCG
>DHIV01000009.1:0-7642 GCA_002403995.1 Gallionella sp. UBA4737
ACATTAGGTTCTCCTCAAAAATTTTAAACGCAAAATTATCCTTAAATCGGTTGGCCGTCGAGTATGGAAAAAGTTACCCCCACAAAAATTCTTCACCCTACGAACCTACCACCATTACTTTACTTAATCGGCCCGAACAAAAATTGGTAAAAATGGGGATCAAAGAAGAGCGTCCCCTCTCCCTGATAAAACTACTAGCCATTCGACTAGGCTGCCAAAAAACGCCAGCCAAGTCGCTGGTTACAGTCCTCCCCCGTGTGCGAGGTTGTTGCCGCTTCAGCGGCTGTACAACCACGGCCTACCCCCTGCGGGTGCAAAGGGTAGGGATGTTTTCTAGCGTCCCGAGTGACCGCTGAGTTTTACTTCCACTTTTTCACTCTCTTCGATACCGGCGTAATAGGCACGCAGTATTTCCAACACTTCCGGCCGGCTGAACTCGGCGGGTACCTCTGCTCCTTCCGATAACCATTTACGCAACTTGGTGCCGGATACCAGCAAGCGATCCGCTTCGCCGTGCGGACAGGTGCGCGCCGATGCCATGCTGCCGCACTTGTAACACCAGAAGGTCCAGTCGATCTTGAGCGGCTGGGTCTCCAACGATCCCTTGGGGATCTCGTCGAAGATATGATGCGCATCGAACGGGCCGTAGTAGTTGCCGACCCCGGCATGGTCCCGCCCGACGATCAGGTGCGAGCAACCGTAGTTCTGGCGGAACAGTGCGTGCAGCAGCGCTTCGCGCGGGCCCGCGTAGCGCATGTCGAGCGGGTAGCCGGCCTGCACGATGGTGTTCTTGACAAAATATTTTTCGACCAGTGTGCCGATGGCTTCTGTACGCACGTCAGCGGGTATATCGCCCGGCTTGAGATTGCCGAGCAGCGAATGGATCAACACGCCATCGCAGATCTCGATGGCGATCTTGGCCAGGTATTCATGGGAACGGTGCATCGGATTGCGCGTCTGGAACGCCGCGATCTTGCTCCAGCCCAGCTCTTCGAACAGATCGCGTGTCTGGTGAGGTGTCATGAACAACTCGCCGTATTTTTTATCGAAGCCGCCCAGTGACAATACCTTGACCGGTCCGGCGAGGTTGACATCGCCCTGCGCCATGACCATTTTCACGCCGGGATGTTCGATGTCGACGGTGTTAAACACCGTTGCGCATTCGTGCGCCTTGTCGATGGTATACTTTTCAGTGATGCGCATCGTCGCCAGAATGCTGTCGTCTTCCGGGTCGATCAACGCGATCTCGCCACCGGTATCGATGTCATTTGCCGTGAGGAAATCGGTGGAAAGGGTGATCGGGATGGGCCAGAACAATCCATTGGCCATTTTCATGCCGGCGCAAACTCCCTGCCAGTCGGTAAAGGACATGAAGCCGTCGAGCGGTGTGAAGCCGCCGATCCCCATCATCACCAGATCGCCCTTTTCACGTGAGCTGACTTTGATTCGCGGCAAGGTAAGAGCCCGTTCAAATTCTTCCGCAAGGGCCCTCCCTTTGAGCAATAAAGGATTGAGGTTGCCTCCACCATGCGGTCTTACGAGTGCCATTTCTGTTCTCCTTCTCTGTCAATCTACCCGGATTGACTGTAGGGCCATGCTAAGACTTTACCAGGCAGACTACGATACCCCTTATGGGTTATACACCAATAGCTCATCACGGCTATGGTTGGCGGGACTGGCAATTGCGCATACTATCGCACCTCCAATGAAGACGCGTATTCCTACGGAAATGGTCAGGATTGAGCACTCAACTACCGATGGATTTCAATGAAGACTCATAACTTTGGCGACTCGCAGAGTACGATCTCCCCGCTGCACGATCCGATGGCATCGCCCGCACCGGATGCGAAGAACGAAGTGCGCAACACGACCTGCTATATGTGCGCATGCCGCTGCGGGATACGCGTGCATCTGCGCGATGGCGAGGTACGTTACATAGACGGCAACCCGAACCATCCGCTCAACAACGGCGTGATCTGCGCCAAGGGCAGTTCCGGCATCATGAAACAATATTCTCCCGCGCGGCTGACCAAGCCGTTGCGCCGCAAACCGGGGACAGATCGCGGTGCCGGCGAGTTCGAGGAGATCAGCTGGGAAGAGACCTTCGATATTCTCGCCGAGCGGCTGGCAAAGATACGCGCCACCGATCCGAAGAAATTCGCGCTGTTTACCGGGCGCGACCAGATGCAGGCGCTGACCGGATTGTTCGCGCGCCAGTTCGGCACGCCCAATTATGCCGCTCACGGCGGGTTTTGTTCGGTGAACATGGCCGCCGGGATGATCTACACCATCGGCGGTTCGTTCTGGGAATTTGGCGGCCCTGATCTGGAACGCGCCAAGCTGTTCATCATGATAGGCACGGCGGAAGACCATCACTCCAATCCGATGAAGATCGCGATCTCGAAATTCAAGCGCGAAGGTGGACGCTTCATTTCCATCAACCCGATACGCACCGGCTATTCGGCGATCGCCGACGAATGGGTGGGCATACGTCCCGGCACCGACGGCGCGCTGCTGCTGGCGCTGATCCACGAGATCATCGCGCTCGGTTTGTACGACCGCGATTTTCTGGTGCGCTATACCAACTCCGGCCAGCTGGTGAATCTCGACGACAAGCATGACGAATTCGGCATGTTCGTGCGCACAGAGGTGCCGGAAGAGGAGGGCTGCTACGATCCGCAAAACAAGTTGTGGTGGGATCGCAATACGAATAAGCCGGTCATCACACATAGTGAAGGCGCCGATCCATTCCTGTTCGGCGAATTCAAGCTGTCCGACGGCACGCCGGTCAAGCCCGCTTTCCAGTTGTTGCAGGAACGGGTAAAGGATTACACGCCGGAATGGGCGAGTGGTGTCACCGGCATCCCGGTCGAGACCATCCGCCGTCTGGCTTACGAGATGGGCATCACGGCGCGTGACGAGACCATCGAATTGCCAATCGCGTGGACCGACTCATGGGGCAAGGAACACGAGAGTGTCACCGGCAATCCGGTTGCCTTCCACGCGATGCGCGGTTTGGCCGCGCATTCCAACGGTTTTCAGACGATACGCTCGCTGGCGATACTGATGACGCTGCTCGGCACCATCGATAGGCCCGGCGGCTTCCGTCACAAGACACCGTTCCCGCGTCCTATCCCGCCCTGCGCACGCACGCCGAACACGCCGCTGGCAGTCAAGCCCAACACGCCGCTGGATGGCATGGCGCTCGGCTGGCCATCCGACCCCGACGATCTGTTCGTCAATCCGGACGGAAGTCCGGTGCGTATCGACAAGGCCTTCTCGTGGGAATATCCGCTGTCGGTGCACGGCATGATGCATAACGTCATCACCAATGCCTGGCGCGGCGACCCGTACAAGATAGACACGCTGCTGATCTTCATGGCCAACATGGGCTGGAACTCGACGATGAATACCGTCGAGGTCAGGAAGATGCTCAACGACAAGGAAGAGGGCGGCGAGTACAAGATCCCGTTCATCGTGGTGTGCGATGCGTTCCATTCCGAAACGACCGCCTATGCGGACCTGATCCTGCCCGATACGACTTATCTGGAGCGTCATGATGTGATGTCGATGCTGGACCGGCCGATCTCTGAGTTCGACGGGCCGGTGGATTCGGTGCGCATTCCGGTGCTTCCTCCGACAGGCGAGTGCAAGCCCTTCCAGGAGGTGCTGATCGAGCTCGGTTCACGCCTGAAGCTGCCCACCTTCGTCACCAGGGAAGGCAAGCGCAAGTATCGCGACTATCCCGATTTCATCGTGAACTGGGAGAGCGAACCCGGTTCCGGCATCGGTTTTCTGGCAGGTTGGCGCGGCAAGGGCGGCGAGAAATCGTTGGTCGGCGAACCCAATCCTAACCAGTGGGAGATGTACGAAAAGAATAACTGTGTGTTCCATTACGAGTTGCCGCGCTCTTACCAGTACATGCGCAACTGGAACAAGGGCTACCTGGAATGGTCGCAGCGCAACCGCATCACGCGCTACGGTGAGCCCATCCTGATCCACCTGTATTCCGAAGTGTTGCAGAAATTCCGCCTCGCCGCCCAAGGACGCGGCATCACGCGCAAGCCGCCGGCCCATCTGGCCAAGCGCATCGAAAACTATTTCGATCCGTTACCGTTTTTCTACGAGCCGTTGGAAACCCAATCCAGCGACAAGCACAAGTATCCGCTTGCCGCAGTGACCCAGCGGCCGATGGCGATGTACCATTCCTGGGATTCGCAGAATGCCTGGTTGCGCCAGATTCATGCGCACAATTTCCTTTACGTGAATCCTCTCGCCGCACAGGATGCAGGTATCGCCGACGGCGGCTGGATGTGGGTGGAATCGCAGTGGGGCAAGGTGCGCTGCATGGCGAGATATTCCGAGGCGGTGGAGCCGGGCACGGTGTGGA
The DNA here is from genome assembly GCA_002403995.1 of Gallionella sp. UBA4737. Classification (GTDB taxonomy): domain Bacteria; phylum Pseudomonadota; class Gammaproteobacteria; order Burkholderiales; family Gallionellaceae; genus Gallionella. The sequence continues at coordinate 4,391 of DHIV01000009.1, forward strand.
CCTGGAACGCGATAGGCAAGGCGGCGGGTGCATGGAATTTGTCCCCCGACGCGAATGAATCGCAGAAGGGTTTTCTGCTCAATCACCTGATCTCCGAGGAACTGCCGGCCAATCCTGACGGTTCGCGCTATTCCAATTCAGACCCGATCACTGGACAGGCTGCCTGGTACGACGTGCGGGTGCGCATCTATCCGGCGGGAGCCGATGAACCGCAACAGACCTCGCCGCAGTTCAAGCCGATGGAGGCCGTGCCGGGTATGTTTGAGAGCCCCAAGTGGCTCGCATATTTCGGCGGTAAGAAGGGCGGTAAAAATTGACGCAACTCGGCCATATTGAAATGAAAGGCTCGCTATGACCCAGCTCGCCCTGGTGATCGACCTCAACGTCTGTGTGGGTTGTCATGCCTGCGTGACCAGCTGCAAGGAATGGAATACATCCGGTTCGGCCGGACCGTTGTGCGACGAGAATCCCTATGGTGCCGATCCGACCGGCACGTTCTTCAATCGCGTGCAGACTTTCGAGGTCGGGCAATATCCCAACACCGAGACGGTCCATTTCCCCAAATCCTGTCTGCATTGCGAAGATCCGCCCTGCGTGCCGGTCTGCCCGACAGGCGCTTCCTACAAGCGCAAACAGGATGGCATCGTGCTGGTGGATTATGACAAGTGCATAGGCTGCAAGTATTGCGCCTGGGCCTGTCCTTATGGTGCGCGCGAGATAGACGAGAAGCAGCAGGTGATGAAGAAATGCACGCTGTGTGTGGATCGCATCTACGATACGACGTTGCCGGAGTCTGACCGCAAACCGGCGTGCGTGATGGCCTGCCCGACCAGCGCGCGTCTGTTCGGCGATATCCATGATGCCGAATCGGTGGTATCAAAGGCGATCCGCGAAAGCGCCGGTTATGCTTTGATGCCGGAATGGGGCACCCATCCGGCCAACCACTATTTGCCGAGGCGCAAGACCAACCTCAAGATACACGAGGACGAACTCGAACGCGTCGATAATCCGCTCAAGGTCGACGGTAAACTGCCCAAGCCGAAAAAGACCGATCCTACTCTGGACGATGTCACGTCCTGGTAATCACCCAAATAAATATTTATGAAACCAGCCTTCTCAGTCATCTTCCTCACCACCTTGATCGGCGTCGGCCAGGGCCTTTTTCTGGCGCTGTTCACCCAGCAGTCTTACGCGCTGTTTGATTTGCTGCCTTATCAGGACGCGCGTTTTTATGGATGGGGCAGCTTGTTGGCACTGGTCTTCACGATGACAGGATTGATCGCCTCTTTCCTGCATCTGGGCCGCCCGGAGCGTGCCTGGCGCGCTGCCGCGCAGTGGCGCACCTCGTGGCTTTCCCGCGAGGTCATCGTCCTGCCCGCGTTCATGGGCATACTGTTTCTCTACGGGGTATCGCATCTGAGCGGGTTCGATCCGGTGCTGGTGGCATTGCCCGGCGGGCTGAACCTGAGCGTCACGATCGTGTTGGGCGTTATCGCCACGATACTGGCTTTTGCGCTGTTCGTGAGTACCGCCATGATCTATGCCTGTTTGCGTTTTTTGCAGGAATGGCATTCCCCGCTGACGGTGATCAACTTCATCCTGCTTGGCGGCGCATCCGGCTTTACGTTGGCGACGCTGTATGCCGCGGTGTTTGCGACCTCACAGACCGGGTTCTTCGGCGGCTGGGCACTCATCATTACCCTGCTGGGATTGATGGGCCGCAGCGCATCGTTGTGGCGCAACGCGCGTCTCAGGCCAAAATCGACAACGCAGACGGCGATCGGCATCAAGCATCCGCGCATCGTGCAGAAGGCGCAGGGCGCGATGGGCGGGTCATTCAATACGCGTGAGTTTTTCCATGGCAAGAGTGAGTCGTTCCTGATCGCGATGAAAACCGCTTTCCTTCTGCTGACATTCGCCGTTCCGTTGTTATTGTTGGCCGTCAATATGTCTTATCCGTCGATAGCGTTGCTTGGCATCGCATTTATAGCGCAATATGCCGGCTTGCTGGCGGAACGCTGGTATTTTTTTGCCGAGGCGAATCACCCGCAGAATCTCTATTATCAAGGGGTGTCGTGATGCTTGCAGATGCAGTATGGACAGTTGAAGAAACGGCAACGGGAATATCATTTTGTTGACAGAAGCAACCGGCCGCAAAGCCTGGCTCGACAAGCTGTTCCCGTTTTTGTCCTGGCGGCAAGAAATCAACCGCGACACGCTCAAGGCCGACCTGGCAGCAGGTATCACGGTTGCACTTGTCGCGATTCCGCAGTCGCTGGCTTACGCGCAACTGGCAGGCGTCCCGGCCTATTTCGGTTTGTACGCGATACTCGTTCCTTCCCTCATCGGCGCATTGTTTGGTTCATCACGGATACTTTCTACCGGGCCGGTGGCAATGACCTCATTGCTGACGGCTGCGAGCGTCATTCCATACGCCCACTGGGGAACGGAACAGTTTTACACGACTGTTGTGCTGATGGCGTTCCTATCCGGTGCTGTGCAGATCGCACTTGGCCTGGCACGCATGGGGGTGCTGCTCAATTTCCTGTCGCATCCGGTATTGATGGGATTCATCAATGCTGCCGCCATCATCATCGGATTGTCGCAACTCGCCCCATTGGTCGGGCTGTCGCTGCGGAACAGTCAGCATTTCCTCGTGGACATCGCTCATATCCTTGTCAATATGGATGAGATGCACTCGGCCTCGCTGATCTTTGGCGTGTCTTCCCTGGCGATCATGCTGGCGCTGAAACGTTTCGCGCCGAAACTTCCGGGCGTGCTGATCGCCGTGACACTGGCCACGGTTGTGAGTTACCTGGTCGGTTTCGAGGCTATGGGTGGCAGGGTGGTCGGCGAGGTACCGCAGGGCCTGCCCGGCTTCAGTTTGCCGGAGCTGGATTGGAACGCAAGTGTGGAACTGCTGCCCATGGCTGTTGTGATTGCGCTGGTCAGTTTCATGGAAGCCATGTCCAGTTGCAAGATCATTGCCATCAAGACCCGCACGGCATGGAATGAAAACCAGGAGCTGATCGGTCAGGGCCTGGCGAAGATCGCGGCATCCTTCAATCACACCATGCCGGTGAGCGGTTCATTCTCGCGCTCTGCGCTGAATCTTGCTGCAGGTGCAAGAACCGGATTGTCCTCGATCTTCACCGCCATCGCGGTATTGCTCACGTTACTGGTGCTGACCCCGCTGCTGCATCAACTGCCCAAACCCACGCTCGCCGCGGTGATCATTCTGGCGGTGATTTC
>DHIV01000009.1:7872-8046 GCA_002403995.1 Gallionella sp. UBA4737
GATTTCCCTGCTCAACTTCAAGATTTTCCGCGAGGCATGGACAGCAAGCAGCCGGGATGGAATCGCGGCTGCGACGACCTTCGTCGCTACTCTGCTGTTCGCGCCCAACATTCAGTACGGGATACTGGTCGGGATGATACTTGCGCTGGTGATGTTCCTGTTCCGCACCATGAA
>DHIV01000124.1:0-6193 GCA_002403995.1 Gallionella sp. UBA4737
CGTGGTCGGCATTGATGGTTTGAAGATAGAACCCCTGCCGCCGCAGATCAGCGGCGTGGCAGCCAATGGTGACCGTGTCACATTTATCCCGATCCATGATATCGCCGAACTGTATGAGTCGCTCGATGACCGTGTTCTTGCAGGGTTTGGTGGCGTTGCCGAATATGGCATAACGGTGCGCTGGGATAAAAATTTTCTTAAATTGATTCGTCTGTTGCTTGAGCGGAGCAGCCAATTTGCATTGTTCGGCGGCGTGCGCTTCGGCGGCACGTTGACCGTGGACACGGCATTTGCCGCCGGCTTCGATCACATCGCTTTGGCCAATGGCGCCGGTCGTCCGACGGTGCTCGATATCCCCAACGGCCTGGTGCGCGGTGTGCGCACCGCCTCGGATTTCTTGATGGCACTGCAACTGACCGGCGCGGCAAAAGCGAATTCCATCGCCAACCTGCAAATACGTTTGCCGGTGGTCGTGATCGGCGGCGGCCTCACCGCGATAGACACGGCCACCGAATCACTCGCTTATTATCCGGTGCAGGTTGAAAAGTTCCTGCATCGCTACAAAGTCCTGGTAGCCGAGAAAGGTGAGGCCGCGGTGCGCCAGCGTTGGACCCCCGAGGAGCGGCAGATTGCCGATGAGTTCTTGGATCATGCGCGTGCGATCGAGGCTGAGCGCGGCAGCGCGTCAGCAGCGGGACGCGAGCCGCGCATCATCGAATTGCTGCAAAGCTGGGGTGGCGTCACGATCGCCTATCGCAAACGTTTGATCGACAGCCCATCGTATACGCTGAACCATGAAGAAATCGAAAAAGCTCTCGAGGAAGGGATACGTTTTGCCGAGGGACTCAACCCGACACGTATCGAGGTCGATGAATTCGGTGCCGCACGTGAGATTCGCATGTCGATGCAACATCGCAGTGAAGAAGGCATCTGGAGATCAGGCATAGAGAAAGGGATTGCGGCGCGCACCATTCTGATCGCCGCCGGCACCCAACCGAACACCGTGCTCGCGCGGGAAGACCCGGACAATTTCGAACTCGACGGCCGCTATTTTCAGGCTTGCGACGAAGACGGTGCTCCGGTAAGGCCAGAGTCCGCAAGTGCCAAGCCGAGGACAGTGCAAGTGCTGTTGTCCAAACATTCCGATGGCCGCTTCATCAGTTTCTTCGGCGATTTGCATCCGTCTTTCTTTGGCAATGTGGTCAAAGCGATGGGAGGGGCGAAGCAAGGCTATCCGTCAGTCAGTGCCGTGCTGGATCGTGTACGCCCAGCATCACGATTGTCCGACGCCGAATTTCTGGCGGAGATCAATCAATCTTTGCGCGCCACCGTCCACGAAGTGATACGACTGACGCCGAATATCGTCGAAATCATCATCAAGGCGCCACTGGCCGCACAACGTTTTCGCCCGGGGCAATTTTATCGCCTGCAAAATTATGAGACCTATGCGCTGGAAGTCGACGATACCCGTCTGGCGATGGAGGGGCTTGCATTGACCGGCGCCTGGGTCGACCCCCAGCGCGGGCTGATCTCGACCATCGTGCTGGAAATGGGCGGTTCGGCCGACTTGTGCGCAATGCTCAAACCCGGCGAGCCGGTGGTGTTGATGGGGCCGACCGGCACGCCAACCGAGATACCCGCGAACGAAACCGTGATGCTGGTTGGCGGCGGACTCGGGAATGCGGTATTGTTCTCGATCGGTCAGGCGTTGCGCGCAGCCGGATCGAAGGTGCTGTATTTCGCCGGCTACAAGAAAATGATAGACCGCTACAAAGTGGCCGAGATCGAGAACGCAGCGGATGTGGTGATCTGGTGCTGCGACGAGCGGCCCGGCTTTGCGCCGTCACGTCCCCAGGATCGCAGCTTCGTCGGCAATATCGTACAAGCCATGGAAGCTTATGCGAGCGGCGCACTGGGAGTTCAACCGATAGTTTTTGCAGACAGCGATCGCATCATCGCGATCGGTTCCGACAGCATGATGGCTGCGGTCGCGGCGGCTCGCCATCAAGTGCTGCAACCCTATTTGAAACCGCATCACTTTGCGATCGGGTCGATCAATTCGCCGATGCAATGCATGATGAAAGAAATCTGTGCCCAATGTTTGCAGGCGCAAATCGATCCAGAGACCGGCAAGACCACCTATGTCTTTTCCTGCTTCAATCAGGATCAGGCGCTGGATCGTGTCGATTTCCCCGGTCTGAAGGCGCGTCTGCGGCAAAACTCAGTGCAGGAGAAATTGACTGCGCAGTGGATAGACCGTTGTCTGATCCGTTTGCAACGGCGCAACCCTGCAGCGGCGTAGGCCAGCCATCATTTCTGGCATATGCGGGATATTGTTTGTGCGCCGAATAATTCCGCTAAACGTGGCAGAATGCTCAGGAGTTGAAGATCAAGTTGCCGGAGCCGAATTGTTTTCGCCGGCATGATGCAGCAATGTAAGGGCAATCATGTATCAACAAAACCAACGCAGTCCGTGCGAATTCTCACCTGATGATCTGCCATGAACGAGCGCAAATACCTTGAATACCTGGCGCTGGCGGCACTACTCATTACCTTTTTTGGTTTTTTTGCGGTCAAGGTTTGGGATATCGATTTCTGGTGGCATATCGCTGCCGGCAGGAGCATCCTGGAAAGTGGTGCGATCCCGAGAGCGGATCCGTTCGGCATGTACGATGCCGCGAATGCGTGCGGTCAGACGGTGCTGAAAAGCGAATGGCTGGGGCAAGTGTCGTTGTATGCGGTTTACCGCTGGTTCGGTCTTGACGGCATCATTCTGTTTCGCGCCGGCGTGCTGGCACTCTGTTTGGCCATCGTATATTTCCGCTGCCGCCTTGCCTCAAGCACCAGTCCATTCGCCCTGGTTATTACGGCACTGGCCGGACTGGCGATATTGCATCATACCGGCGAGCGTCCGCAGCTTTTTTCATTTTTGTTTTTATCCCTGCTTTTCCTGCTGCTCGATAGTTTTATTCACACCGGCAAGCGTTGGCTGCTGTATTGCATCCCGCCACTCATGCTGCTGTGGAGCAATACCCACGCTGGTGCGCTGATGGGTGTGGCGGTGCTGGGATTGTTCGGTATCGGTTATGTGCTGGAGAAACGTTGGGTTGAGGGGCGTCTTACTACGCCATCAAACAAACTGATGCTGGTGATAGTGGGCTTGAGCAGCGTTATATTGGTAACGGCCCCCAGCGGATTGGATACCTTTAAATGCATCATCTTTCAGCAAAGCGGCTCGATCCGCGAGATGGTGTCGGAATATGCCAGTCCTTGGGAGCTATGGCCGGTAACCCTGTATTACTGGGTGTTCATCGGTGTGACTCTGGTGTCGTTGCCGGGATTTTTTAGCAAGGCCTATTTGAAGCAGGGGTCTTTGGTTTTTGTCCTGGGTCTGATTAGCGTGCTCGGTTACCGATATATACCGTTTTTCGTGTTGGTCGCGGCACCCTATGTGGCAGCCAGCTTGCATCGTGTGTTGAGCAGGGTAAAGCTGCCCGCGGTCGCGATCCATCTATCCGTACTGGTCATTGCGCTGGCATTTTTAGGGTTTGGCTTCAAGCAGGAAAAAGTGTTCCAGCATGGCTTGCAGGAACAAAGGTTCCCGGTAGGGGCGGTGGCTTTCATCAAAGCCCACAAGCTGGGCGGCAAGATGTTCAATTCCATGAATTGGGGTGGTTATCTCCTTTGGAATTTGTCCGGCACGACATCTTTGTTTATCGATGGCAGAACACTCGATCCCTATCGTGTGGTGCCATACACCAATATATTGTGGGCCACGCCGGAAGGTTTGCGCTTTTTCGAGCAAGAGAATTTTGATCTGGCGCTGGTACCTTACGGCAGCGCTTTTGGCGGTAAACGATATCCTGTCATCGCTTATCTTCAGAGCCACCCCGGCTGGCAGGTGGTTTACCAGGATGGATTGGGTTATCTTTTTGCCAGGCCTGCCCGATAATCAACCGCGGCGCTGTGGAACGAAACGCTCTGGAATAAAACCGAACTAAATAATTGCTTGCAATTGTGCGATGACCTTGTCCTGCGCATCGCCCATGCCCAGCCACAAAGGCAGTCGCAACAGCCGATCTGCCAGATCGTCTGTATGTGTTAGCGCGCCGCTGGTTCGGCCATACTTTTTCCCGGCCGGGGAACTGTGTAGCGGCACGTAATGGAATACCGCATGCACGTTCTGTTCTTTCAGTTGTGCGATCACCTCGGTGCGCTTTTCCAGGGACTCCAACAGGATGTAATACATATGCGCATTGTGCTGACAGCCCTCGGGAATGACGGGTCGGCGTAGCCTGCCGGCACCTTCAAGCGTGGCCATGGCTTCATGGTATCGACGCCAGATATCGAGACGTCTTTCGGTGATGCTCTGTGCTTCTTCCATCTGCGCCCACAGAAAGGCTGCGATCACTTCGCCGGGCAAGTAGGAAGATCCGATATCCACCCAGGTATATTTGTCGATCTGGCCGCGAAAGAACTGGCTGCGGTTCGTGCCCTTCTCGCGGATGATCTCTGCTCGTTCGGCAAAGCGGTCATCATTGACCAGCAAGGCGCCGCCTTCCCCGGAAATGATGTTTTTGGTTTCATGGAAAGAATAGGCGCCGAGGTGCCCGATCGTACCCAGCGGTTTACCCTTGTAGGCAGACATGACAGCCTGTGCGGCATCCTCGATGACCAGCAGTTTGTGACGTTGCGCGATGCTCATGATGGTGTCCATTTCGCAAGCCACGCCTGCGTAATGCATCGGCACGATCGCCCTGGTGCGCGGCGTGATGGCCGCCTCGATCAGTGTCTCGTCGATATTCAGTGTATCCGGGCGGATGTCCACAAAAACCGGGACCCCGCCGCGCAGCACAAAGGCATTGGCAGTGGAAACAAAAGTATAGGACGGCATGATCACCTCATCGCCGGGCTGGATATCCGCGAGCATCGCTGCCATATCAAGCGATGCTGTGCAGGAATGGGTGAGCAAAGCCTTGTGCGCACCGGTGCGCGCCTCCAGCCAGGCGTGGCAATTTTTTGTGAACATGCCGTCGCCTGCGAGGTGTCCATTGGTATGAGCCTGAGCGATATACCAGAGCTCGCGACCCGTCATGTAGGGTTTGTTGAATGGGATATTCTTCATGACATTCTCTTTACATCCATATGACGAAAATTAAATAGTGTTGCATTATCATTCGCCCGCATCACACCGTACTTGCTGAACTGTCAGCGACCGAGTCTGGTATGTTGCGTATCCACGCAATTGACCGTTCAAATGTTCCCGGCAGTAAATGCGTAACATCTCAAGCCTTTTCGGCGACGCAATAACAGGAATCCCTGTTGCTGTTCGTAAACGTTCAATCATCCCACGGCCTGCGGTTTGCTCGGTGTTGGCAACTGAAAATGGTGCGTGAGTGAAAGAGTCTAGCCCATAAAACCGGATATTGGGAAAATTGAGGTTATTGGCCAATACAGGAAAAGCGAGTTCGAATGGAAAACTGTCCGCCCAGCTGACGATAGTCCCGGCATGGAGGCCATGAATATCGCTCTGAACTTGCTGTGACCATTGCTTGGACACCAATGCTGATGGCAAGAGCAAATATGCGTGCCCAATGCAGGCTACCAAGAGCGTTAGTTTAGCCATCCATGGCCGAGCACCTACATGATACTTTCCGGCTATCATGGGCGCGATGAGTAACAGACTCACTATGGGTACATACACCCGTACTATGCCGGGCCGTCCCATGACGCCCATGGCGAACAACGCAGCCAAGCACAGCATCCAAACAAGTGCTGCTGACCTGCTTGGCATCAACACCTGGAGAAGAAGCGCCGACAACAGCAATGGCAACAATACCGGGCCGAACAACGCTTTGATGGCTACAAAACCGGATTGGATATTACCAGCCTGCATGGGAAGCGGGCCGAGTTCGGCAAGCATTGCATTCAGGGATTTCGGATCGGTGATCTGAGGATCAACGGAAAAATAATTTACAATCAAATCAATATCATTAGAAGAGTAGCCATGGCGAGCCATGATCTCCGGACGATGATTGAGATGCTTGCCCGCGCCGAAGTTTAGAAAGTTGCCGAGGGGTGCGCGTGCGGGACTCAATTCCTGGTAGTGCTGCCACTCGGGTCCGCTGTATGACCAGTGATCAAAGGCTGAAGCGGAGGCCATCGCCAAACCCAGCAACAGGAACGCGATCTG
>DHIV01000124.1:6344-28891 GCA_002403995.1 Gallionella sp. UBA4737
TGCCGCCGCTCTCGAAATGCGCGCCAGGGCAACAAAGGCAGTGCCACTCCAAGCACCAAAAAAAACTCTTGGCTGCGCACCAGGTAGCCACAGAATGCGAGTAGGCAGGCAATTACCAGATTGCCGACACCACCTAATCGCGCATAAACTTGCCATCCGATGACGGCAGCGACGGTCAAAAGTCCGGCATTAACCGTGAACTGAAGAATCAGTATTGGTTGTGCAATAAGCAAGGCAACGGCAAGCGAACCGAGAAGGTACCCCGCACCAAGCCGGAGCAGGAAATACAGAGTCGCCCAACCGAATACCAGCAAAGCGGCCATCGAAGCGAGCGAATAGCCCAATACGCCATTGATGGTCGGTATGGCGCGCACCAGATAACCCCAAAGCACATTTGAATTAATAAGATGAGAAGATCCGTATGCGGCCAATCCATAGCCATGGGCAACCATCGACATGGCCACATCATCGTTCGTTGCCCAGCGCGGATCAAACGCAAGGCAGAGGGAAACGATGAACGCGGTTACCAATAAAAACGCGAGAAACGCTGGGCGATCTTTCATGCTCCGTATCAGGTCGGTGATATTAGCTAACATGGCTCCCCGCTTAACATTGGATCAAGCGGGAGTGGTCGTCCACAACATGGGTGTCTTTTCCTACTTTAGCTGCAAGTTGAAAGTCAGGGAAATGGTAATCTTTCACTCGCCTGCCTCGCACCTAACTTGCTGAACCGTTAGTGACCTGGCCTGGTACGTTATGATTCCACGCAATTGGCCGTTCAAGTGTTCCCGGCAGTAAATGCGCAGCATCTCAATTCTTTTGGGTGACGCGATAATCGGAATCCCTGTTGCCGAACGTAAACGTTCCAACATTCCACGACCGGCCTTCTGTTCGGTACTAGCCACTGAGAACGGGGCTTGAGTGAATGAATCCAGCCCATAGAGCCTGATATTGCGAGAACTGAGATCGTTGGCCAATACCGGGAAGGCGAGTTCGTATGGAAAGTCCTCCCCCCAACTGACGATAGGCCCTGAGGGAAGGCCATGAATATCATGCTGGACTTGCTGTGCCCATTGCTTGGATGACAACGCCATTGGCATGAGCAAATAAGCGTTGCCAACACAGGCTACTAGAAGCGTTAGAGCAGCCATCCACTGGCAGACGTGCCCCCTGCACTTTCCCGCCATGAGGGGTGCGATAAGTAACAGACTCACCACGGGTATATACACCCGCAAAGCGCCGGGCCGTCCCATGACGCCCATGGCGAAGAAGGCAATCAGGCAGAGTATCCAGGCAGATGCCACAGACCAACGGGGCATCGTTACAAGAAGCAGCAGCGCCGACAATAATAATGGCAGCAATACCGGGCCGAACAACGCTTTGATGGCTACAAAACCGGATTGGACACTCCCTTCTTGCATGGGAAGTGCGCCAAGTTCAGCTAACATCGTATTCAGGGATTTAGGGTCGGCGATCTGCGGGTCAAGAAAAAACCAACCACCAACCAGATCAACATCGTTTTGAGAGTAACCATGGCGAGCCAATATCTCAGGGTGTTGTTTGAGATGCCAGCCCGCATCATAGTCTGTAAAGGGTATCCGGGTTGAGTTAAATTCCTCAAAATGTTGCCATTCGGGCCCGCTGTATGACCAACGATCAAAGGCTGAGGCCGAGGCCATCGCGACACCCAGCAACAGGAACGCGATCTGCATCTGCCGCCGCTCTCGAAATGCGCGCCAGGGCAACAAAGGCAGTGCCACTCCAAGCACCAAAAAAAACTCTTGGCTGCGTATCAGGTAACCACAGAATGCGAGCAGGCAGGCAATCACCAGATTGCCGCCCCCACCCAATCGCGCATAAACTTGCCATCCGATAACGGCAGCGACGGTCAAAAGTCCGGCATTAACCGTGAATTGAGGAGCCAGCGTTGGCCTTGCAATAAGCAAGGCAACGGCAAGCAAGCCGAGGAGGTACCCCACACCCAGACGAAGCAGGAAATACAGCACCGCCCACCCGAACACAAACAATACGGCCATCGTGGCGAGTGAATAGCCCAGTACACCATCGATGGTCGGTATGGCGCGCACCAGATAACCCCAAAGCACATTGGAAAAAATCAGGTGGGGAGAACCATATGCGGCCAATCCATAGCCGTGGGCAATCATCGACATGGCTATATCGTCATTTCTTTCCCAGCACGGAACAAAAGCAAGGCAGAGCGAAACGATGAAGGTGGCTACAAATAAAAATGCGAGAAACGCTGGGCGATCTTTGGTGTTACGCAGTAAATGATAAATACTAGTCATGCGCAGCTACATCTATGTCTATTATAATCAGCGCTAGACACAAGCTTTTCTCCGTAGATCGCGGTCTCTTGAACAGCCAGTCCAGTTCAACACCGTAGGTTGGACATGAAGAGATTGCTGATGTATAGGTAGTATTGCAGGTGAGACATATTTTCATTCATTACCCCCGGCGCTGCCCTCAACTTTGGGGAAGACAAAATACCTGAAAGTCACAAAAAGAAACCCCGCTACCACGATTATTGCTGCTGCCTGAACCCATTGATGAGAGTAACCAAGTTTGTCGACAAATATCAGCAATATAAGAAAATTGATCAGATACCCGAAAAAGTGCGCAATAAAATATCTGGCGCCAGAACCGAGCAAAGTTCCTTTATGCATGAATGTCCATTTGCGGTGGCCGACAAACCCAATGAATACGCCTGCAACATACGATATTGTCATGGCCTTCTTTGGCTCAATACCGAGATATGCAATAAGCAAATAAAAACAATAAAGGGCCAGGTTAGTCACTACCCCCACCAGGCCATAACGCAACAGTTGCGGTACAGGCTTGCCCATTTGTGCGTCTCTTGATGATTCAATCATTTTTCAATGCCATAAGAAACCCTTAATAAATTTGGTCCTGCAAGTCGAGTCCCATTTCTAATGGTAGATGCAGCAAGCACTCATGGCGCCAAGCGTTGGTATACGTCTTGCGGGTGGCTAAAGGTAAAGCCTAATGAAGCATAGAGATTGAGCACGGCAAGATTGGTGGCAGAAATCGAACTCTTCACTTCGTGATGCCCTGTTCCCAGTAGTTCGCTGCACACTGAACTCCACCAGTATTTCGCCCATCCCTTGCCGCGATACTTTTTTCCCAGTGCGTGCAGCACGAGGTTGTTGCCGCTGTGAGCGATAAATCCTGCCAGCACACCCTCCAGGTACAGTCCGTAAACCTGACGCGCTTCGAGTAGTTGCTTCAGCCAGTTGTCATAGCGCAGGTCGGCGGCAGCTTTGGGCAGATTAAAGTCGCGATGAAAGCGGCCATGCGAGAAAGCGCCGTGGCAAATCGCCAAAGCCTGTTCAGCATCAACGTCCCTGGAAATTGTTGCCTCAGGGTGTTGCACAGCTCGTAACCGCGTTGCGTCGCAGTGCGGTTCTACCAATGTGTCACAGTAGTAAAAGCCAAATTCATGCAGCAGCCGTTTATCCGCCAATGGATCAACCTTCAGCGTGAAATGGCCGGCTGCTTGTGCGGCTTGTTGCAAAGCCTTTTTCGAATATTCGGTCAACTCCCAGGTGGGCATGCCAAAAGCTGCCGTGTCCCAAGGAGTGGACTTAATCAGAGGTTTTTCGTTCATCGAAGGTGGTCCGCCTGACGATATACAGTGGCCGCTTCTTGCTTTCGTCGAAGGCCTTGCCAAGATAGATGCCGATAATGCCCAGCATCGCGATGATGATGCCGCCAATAAAATACATCGACACGATCAAACTATTCCAACCCGGAATCGGCGAGCCATATAACCATGCGCGCAGCAAAATATACATGCCATAACTGAATGCCAATCCAGCCATGCCAAAACCAAATCGAACACCGATACGTAATGGCTTATCCGAATAGGCAATGATGGTTTCGGCGGCCAACTTCCATAGCTTGGCCAAAGTATAGGTGGAATTACCCTCAAAGCGTTCGGCGTGTTCCACCTCTATGCTGGCTGTGGGAAATCCCAGCCACTGTACAAGCCCGCCGAAGAAGCGCAATTGCTCACCCATGCGGCGGAAGCTCGCCACCACTTTGCGCGACATGATGCGGAAATTGCCGCTCGCACCATCGTATTCGATATCCGCCAGGTAGCTGAAAATCTTGTAGAACAGCCAGGACGTGATGCGCTTGAGTGGCGGGTCTTGCCGCGCCCCGCGCCGCGCCAGCACGATATCGTAGCCTTCTTGCGCTTTGGCATACAGGCGCGGGATCTCTTCGGGGCGATCCTGCAGGTCGCAATCCATCACCACCACCCAGTCGCCATGGCAGTGGTCCAGCCCGGCGGTGATGCCATAGTGCTGACCGAAGTTTCGGCTGAACTGGATGCCGCGCACGCGTGGATCAGCCGCAGCCAGTCGTTCGATCACCTGCCAAGAGTTGTCGGTGCCGCAGTCTTCGACCAGCACGATTTCAAAATCCGGTGAGATACTTTCCAGCGCGGCTTTCAGCCGAAGGTATAGTTCATCCAGGCAATGCTCGGCCTTGTACACCGGAACAACAACTGAAATGATTTGCATTTTTTCATTCATTAGCGAAGCCACCATGTTGGCTGAATACCCCGAGGATGGTATGTTCCGATCGGCAAGGGGAATGGTTCATACCAGCCATCCACGACATTCGTTTTCAGAAAACCTGCAAGAGAGTCACGGAATCGACTCGACTTCTTGACAAAGTACTGCAAGTCGTAAGGCGAATTATCCATTATGCTCGTCCCAACGTACTCATATTCATCCCACCGACGATCACTTGACCAAGAGAGATAGTCTCCCAGTGGGCCATGGCCAACCTGAAGCCAGGACAGTCCAAGTTTTCCCGGATGTATCACCAGATCGGGTGACCAAATAAAAAAGTAGTTTACCAGTTGATCTTTGTTGCGCGTTTTTGCTATGAACTCATCATTCAGGCCAACCACATCAAGCCAGATTGCGCCAGTGAAATAGGGAATCACTCCCGAATCGGCAAATGCGATTCGAACCTCCTTGATTTGTGGAAAGCGGGCCAGTACCTTTGCGATGCGATATTCCTTTTGCATCGGGGATCCTCTAATTTGCATGAGGTCATTTGGTGCCATATTCTTTATGTGGCTATATATTCTAGTAATATTCGACGACCCAAATGCGAGCAAAAATGCCACCATTATGCCGGGAAGCACAAGTATTTTGGGGGCCGAAACAGATTCCAAAAAACCAAGTGCTTTGGCGAGAGTCGGTGTTGCAAGCAAAATTACAAGGGGGACGAGGGGATAAAGAAAACGTCCGAAAATATCCATTAGCGTATCGACGTGAGCGAAGAATAGGCAGTAAACAACAACGAAGACAACACCCAGCAGTGCAACTATTTTATTCCATGGCTTTTCTGTGGGCTGTAAAAAGAAGTAGAGAATGATGCTTGAAAGTACCAAGGTCAAAAGCAGGGCGTAATCTCCAATAAATGACTTTACGCTATAGATGCCTGCGGGACTGATAAAAGCCCGCCCAGATGCTTTCAAATAATAAGGATTGGGAAGGAGTTGGCCAAAGTGCAAGTACTTCCAGGTCAGGTATATTCCGCCCAAAATTGATAGTGTCAGAAACCCGGTCACTAGGGGCTTTAAAGTGGCTTTAGTGCGAACAACCGAAACTAAAAATGCAATTGATATGATCGGATATAAGAGCGCTGCTTCTGGACGAAGCAGCATGGTCAGAAAGAGCAGGCAGCTAAACAGGATGGAATGGCCGAGCTGTTTGCGGTCGATAAAGGTAACTCCCGCTATGAATGTGATCAGCAGGAAAAAAGCGTAGATGACTGTCTCCAGACCGACAAGGCATAGAGTTTCAGTTGCGGGGACAAGGAAAATAAGGGCCGCGATCATACCGGCCACAGTGGCCGAGCAACTGTATTGGCGCCTTGCTACGGTAAACAATACCCCGGATATCGCGATCACGCAGATGAAACTTAACACTCGGGTAAACAATAAAGGATCGAGACCAGCCCATATGACTGGGGCCAAAATGAGAACCAAAAGAAAATTTGTGTAGCCTTCTGTGGGTGGATAACCCGGGTTCCAGGTTATCCCATGCCCCATAGCCAGGTTCTGTGCATAGCGATACGATATAAAGGCATCATCAAAAACCACATTCCAATTCTGAATGGCGATGCTTACAAAAGCCAATAGAATTGGAATGCCAAGGATTAACAATGACAGTGAGGGATACTGTCGAACAATCTTCGGGTCCGTAGGAATAGCGGGGGTTTGCCGGCTATCTGGTCCTGTTTGCGTTTCCATTATCATGCGGTATCTCTATAAAACCAATTTTGGAGCGTGTTTGAGGCATCAAGCAGTCTCGCCTTCCGCATCAATATTGTGGGGCGACAACAGACAGGTGCGGGGTGACTCATTTTGCGGCCAGCTTACGAATATATGGTTGGAAGGCGGTTATTATTAATTATTCAACCTTTCAACATAATCAAAATTTTACTTATACCAAATTTTTCCCGGATCAACTATATATTTTGCCATACTAAAAATGCAAAGGATTTCGGAGCCTGAGTCGCAGGCAAAGGATGCGGCACGGCTTTCATGATTCTGTACAATACCGCCAGTGGACCGTGCATTTGTTATTCTGGGATGTGTATCTGTCAAAGGATTATTGACTGCGTACGAAAATTTATTGGACAGGAATGATGGGTATTAAAACAAAACTGACAGCGGAAAACTTTTCCGCCGCGCGTAAACGTCTGCTTCAAATGCATTTCGATAGCGGCGTCGGGCATATCGGAGGAAATCTGTCGGCGCTCGATGCCATGCTGATCATTTTTCACGAGTATCTCAGCGGCGAGGACAAGTTCATATTGTCGAAAGGTCATTCCGCCGGAGCGCTCTATACCACGCTCTGGAGTTTGGGGCGTCTCCGGGATCAGGATCTGAAACAATTCCATAAAGATGACACGCTGCTTGCAGGCCATCCCCCGGCTAAGGGTATTGCGGACATCCAATTTGCTACCGGTAGTCTGGGACATGGTTTGTCGCTGGCTGCGGGTACGGCACTTGCCTTTAAACTGAAGGGCAGCGATACCCGGGTCATCTGCCTGACTTCGGACGGTGAATGGCAGGAGGGGTCGACGTGGGAAGCACTGATCTTCGCTTGTCACCACCGCTTGCTCAATCTCACGGTGATGGTGGATCACAATAATTTGCAGGGTTTTGGTTCGACTGCCGATGTCGCTTCGATGTCGCCGCTTTGGGACAGGCTGCAGGGCTTCGATGTCGATCTGCAAATAATCGATGGGCATGATCCTGATGCTATCCGCGCTGCGCTTGAAGGCGAGAGTCAGCGTCTTCGGGTGATCATTTTGCGCACTGTCAAGGGCCATGGTGTCAGTTTTATGGAAAACCGGATGGAATGGCATTACCTGCCGCTGTCGGAAGAGCAGTTCAAAACGGCCATCGAGGAAATTGAGGGCGCGCCTAAATGAGAAAGCAACTTTGTGATGCTTTGGTGGCCCGAGCAACGAAATCCGGGACAGCCAAACCAGAGATGGTATTCCTTACCGGTGATTTGGGATTCATGGCGCTGGAGACACTGCAGCAGACCCTGGGATCAAGATTCATCAATGCCGGCGTGGCCGAGCAGAATATGGTTTCGGTAGCGGCCGGGCTGGCGCGGCAGAACCTTGAAGTCTGGGTGTACAGCATTGCACCATTTTGCTATGCGCGGCCATTCGAGCAAATTCGAAACGATATTGCCTTCCATAATTTGCCGGTAAAGTTGATCGGCAACGGAGGAGGGTATGGATACGGTGTGATGGGACCGACCCATCATGCGATCGAGGATTATGGGGTACTGTTGACCCTGCCCAACATGTCCGTCTACGTTCCGGCGTTCGATGAGGACATGGACGCCGTGATTATGCGCGCTGGCGCTTCTTCCCGTCCTGCCTACATCCGGATGGGACGCGGCGAACCGCCCAAAGATTACACAGTGCCAGCCTATGCGCCATGGCGGCAGCTGACCAGCGGCGGCGGCCCTGTGGTGATCGCGGTGGGTCCGCTGGCGGGAACCTATATCGGGGCTTTCGAACGCTTGCCTGCGGAAAGACGCCCCAATCTCTGGATCGTCGCCGAACTTCCTATCGAACAAAATCCGTTGCCAGCCGAACTTTTGTCCCAGATCGAGAAATCTTCCAGTCTGTGCGTTGCCGAAGAGCATGTGCGTCACGGCGGCTTCGCTTCCGAACTGATGTTGCACCTTGCCGAGAAAAATATTGCGGTGCGCCGTTTTCGCCACCTCTATGCGCGCGCGCATCATTTTGAACGGTACGGATCGCAAAATTTTCTGCGTAAGCAATCTGCTCTTGATGTGGACAGTATGCTTGCAATCCTACAAGGGGACTCCTGAGCATGTCTGATTTGCAAGCTTACATCCGCTCGCTGAGCGGGCCTGTTCTGGTCACGGGCGCATCGGGTTTTGTCGGTGCCAACCTGTACAAGATGCTCGCAGCCGTCCGCGGCGATGTCTACGCGGTCGTCAACCGGGAAAAAGGCTGGCGGCTTGCCGATGTCCATGACGAGCACGTTATTGCGGTTGACCTCAACGATTTTGCGGCAACCAAGAATCTGGTCAACAGCGTAGCCCCGCAAACGGTCTTCGATTGTGTGGCCTATGGTGCCTATTCGTTCGAGGAAGACACCAACCTGATCTACCAGACCAACTTTCAGGCTATCGTCAATCTGGTCAGCTTGCTTGCAGCAAAGCCCTTCGCCGCCTATATCCATGCGGGCAGTTCGTCCGAATATGGGACGAATTGCGCCGCTCCGTCCGAGGACAGCGTGTGCGAGCCGAACAGTCCTTATGCGGTGTCCAAGGTCGCGCTTGCAGGTTATCTGCGTTTCATGGGCAAACAGCGCGAATTTCCCTGCGCCAACCTGAGGCTTTACTCAGTCTATGGCCCGCTCGAAGATACTTCACGTTTGTTTCCGAACCTGCTGCGACAGGCGCTTGCCGGCAAGCTGCCTCCGTTCGTCGATGCGCGCACTTCGCGCGATTTCATTCATGTGGATGATGTCTGCGCGGCTTTCATCATGGCGGCGGCAAAAATGCATCCGGGAATATACGGGGAGAATTTCAATATCGGCACCGGAGTCAAGACCACCATAGCCGAACTGGCGGATGTCACGCGGCGCCTGTTCGGTGTGGAGGCAAAACCGCAGTTTGGCACCATGGAGGGGCGTGCCTGGGATCTGGCGGACTGGTATGCCGATCCGCGCAAGGCGATAGCACAGCTAGGCTGGAGACCCCTCGTCAAACTGGAAGAGGGCTTGCGTTCCATGTCAGTTTGGGTGACGCAACTCACCGATGAGGAAATGGTTTCGGCAACCAAAAAGAATATCAGCGAACGCAAGCGCAGTGTCTCTGCCATCATCGCCTGTTACAAGGATGTCCAGGCGATTCCCGTCATGCATCAGCGATTGACGGATACCTTCCGCAAACTCGGTATCGATTATGAAATCATCTTTGTCAACGATTGCAGCCCAGACGACAGCGCGCAAGTGATCCGCGATATCAGTGCGAGAGATCCGCGCGTGATCGGCATTTCACACTCGCGCAATTTCGGTTCGCAGATGGCCTTCCGCAGCGGCATGGAGCTGTCGACCAAGGACGGCATCGTGCTGCTGGACGGCGACCTGCAGGACCCGCCGGAGCTGATCGAATCGTTTTACGCCAAGTGGGAAGAAGGTTACGACGTCATATACGGACGCCGCATCAAACGCGATATGCCCTGGTACTGGGGGTTCATGTACAAGCTTTTTTACCGCGTCTTTGCGATGTTCAGCTATGTCAGTATCCCTCTCGATGCCGGTGATTTCTCATTGATGGATCGACGGGTCGTCGGCTGGTTGCTCAATTGCCCCGAGCGCGATCTGTTCGTGCGCGGTCTGCGCGCCTATGTCGGATTCAAGCAAACTGGCGTCGATTACGTGCGGCCAGAACGCATGTTCGGAATCTCAACGAACAGTTTGATCAAAAACATCGACTGGGCAAAGAAAGGCATCTTTTCATTCAGCAATGCGCCACTCACCATGCTCACTACCGTCGGCATCGTTTCGTTCGTGCTTTCCACGCTGGCAGCCTTCGTGGTTGTTTTGTTGCGGCTGTTCATCCCTGATATTGCGCCGCGCGGAGTTACAACCCTGTTGATCGCCATTCTGACGTTCGGTTCATTCAATCTGTTTGCTATCGGCCTGGTGGGGGAATATGTGGCAAAAATAATGGCGGAGGTCAAAGGCCGCCCGCGCTTGATACGATCCGCTTTGATCCGGAATGGCACTGCCACCGAACTTTTGCCTGATGGCAAAACTCGCTGAGTCAGCAATTCGTGGGAATAGCTGCCAGGCAAATGAAGAGCAAGGTTAAAGAAACAGGGGCGAACAATGAAATTGATACCGACCTGAACCTTCTGAACATAAGATCTGACAGTGCATGGAACCTGTTCGAGATGGCGGTGCTTGCATTTGCCGCCGCTGGCCTGCTGTATTTCGGGTACTTTCAATTGGCTCCCTGGATATGGAGTCAGAACCTGCCGTTCAGGCCAGGAGAGATTGCTCTCTGGCAACTTCCGTGGATGGACGACCGGGATGGCATCGAATTGCATGCATTATATGCGCTGATGTTTCTCGACCTGTTCCTCGTATATATCCTGAGTCGCGGTTGGGACAGGCTTGCCGGAAAACCTGCCCGCTATTTTCTTGTTTTGCCAGTTGTGGTGGCGTGCGCGTTTATCGTCTCCATCGGCTTTCACCCGCCCATGAACACCTTGGCCGACCGTACGGTGCAGGATATTTTTGCGCGCGCGTTCACGGTAATGGCCGTGATCCTGCCAATAATGGCATTGCTGTATTATCTGCAGCAGCGTTCAGAATACCGAGTGCTGGCGGCCGCGGCATTATTGCTGATCCCGGTCTGTTTTATTGCCACTGCGCCGATCGAGTGGTATGACTACTCATTCATTCTTGCCCCCGCTCTGCGCTTGCTTCACGGGGCGGGGGTTTCGGAAATCTACTTTCAGTACGATCTTCTGCTTTCACTGATCGGCCTGGCATGGATGAAACTGCGGCTTGATCTGAATTCGTTTCAGGTTGTTGGCCAAGGCGCCTATTATCTGTTGCTGCTGGGCGCCTTTGCTTTTTCGCGGCGATGGTTTCTCGATAAGCGGCTTCCCGTCTTTCTGTTGATCGCATTGGTTCTGGTGCGCATTTATGCCGGGCCTGGCGACGCCGTCCATTCCTTCCAGTTGACCCCGTTCCGCCTTGATATGTGGCTGATCCTGCTGATACTGGTGTATTTCAAGGGCCCGTATCATTGGAGCGCGGGGCTGTTCTGCGGATCGATGCTGTTGCTGCACCATAATTTCGGCATTATTTATAGCGCCGCTTATATTCAGTTGCTGCTGACACTTTGCGTGATCGAGACGGAAATGATTCCCGGCCATGCGATCAAGACCGCGTCATTGGCTCTGAGGATATTTTCTAAAAGAAATTTCCGTAACCTTGTCGTTATATTGGCCGGCGCCCTGGCTCAATATCTGCTCTTCAGGAATGCGCGCGTACAGGGCGATTTCGGCATTGCAAGTCTGGGAATCGGGTTCATTAGAATCGCATCAAATTCGTTTTACTGGTATGTAGTGGCGCTGTCAGGTTTGGCGTTCGTGCTCCTGCTCAGGCTGCGTGCCAGGGTTCCCAACAACTATCTTGCGGCCGGTTTTTGCCTGATCTATCTGGTGATCGGGAATTCACTCTATTTTTTTGGCAGGAGCCACGAAAACAACATCATCAATATTTCTGCCATCTTGCTGCTGCTGTTTTTTCTTTTACTGGATATTGCCGGCCGCTTTATCGGCAATGTTCCCCGAAAACCGGCAAAACTGTTCATCCACCGAAATCTCGCAATTATCGTTTCTCTGGCCTTCATTACATCGATAACCATCTGGTATGGAGACAGCATCACCGATAAAGCGGCGACCCAGGCGCGTAATGCCGGCAAGGGGCAGTTCATTTATCCGTCGGAGGTGGCGGAGCCGGATGTCCTGAACACCATCGCTGAGGTTAGATCGGTCACTGGCGACAACCCTAAGGTCTATTTCATCGGCGATAACGATTTTTTATTGGATTATTACGGTGGATATGCGCCGGTCGGCTATTACAATCCGGTGTATGCGTGGATATCAAAGCGTGAATTCAACAAGTTTTTGCAGGGATTGGCGGACCAGGGATACTATCTGGTGGTTGATAATGGCCTTGCCAGAGAAGTGTTGTCGTCCATCAGTATTTCTAACTATAGATACATAGATGGAAGTTTGGTGGCTTGGAAATGACATATTCAATATTTTCCGGTAACACTGCTGAGCGGCAAAAATTATTTTGAACAGCCAGGTAGAGCTGGCGGAAGCCGCAGAAGCTATATCTCTGGCCTTGACAACATGAGGGGGAGCAGACAATGGGAGAGTCCAGAAATTGCCCGGTGTGCCATGCTGATTTCAAAAATGCAAAATTGTTTATCGAGAAAAACATCGACTCGGCCAAATTATCCGGATTCAGTTTTGCCTCGCGCAAGGAGCCGGAGTACATGTGCCACCGGCTGGTGCAATGCCCGAACTGCGGCTTGGTGTACGCTGACCAACCTCCCGGTGAGGATGAACTCGCTCACGCTTACCATGTGGCTGACTATGATAGTTCGGAGGAAGCCAATGATGCGGCAGCATCCTATATTCGCGCCATAAGGCCGACGTTTGGCGCGCTTGCACGGCGCCAGAGCGCACTGGAGATCGGTACGGGAACCGGCATTTTCCTCGAGTGCCTGTCGCGCGAGGGATTCACAAATCTGGTCGGCATCGAGCCGTCATCTGCCGCAATTGCAGCAGCCCCGGAATATCGCAGGGCATGGATACGTGAAGGGATGTTTGATGAAAAGGACTTTGATCCCGAATCGTTCGACTTGATCTGTTGCTTCATGACCATGGAGCATGTGCGCGATCCGGGCATCATCGCGCATTCGGCGCTCCGGCTGCTGCGCCCGGGAGGGGCTTTCGTCACCGTGACGCACGACTACCGCAGCCCGATCAACCGGCTGCTCGGCAAGCGCTCGCCCATTATCGACATTGAACACATGCAGCTGTTTTCCAAACGCAGTGCGCGCCACCTTTTCGAGAGCGCCGGATATGCTGACGTCACGGTAAAGGCCTTCGTCAATACCTATTCGCTACGCTACTGGATGCGTCTGGCGCCGTTACCCCGCGGTATTAAATTGGCAATCTCCAGTCTGATGGCGTCTATTGGATTGGACAACGTCAAGCTTGGGGTAAACGTGGGTAATATTGTCACTACCGGCTTTAAGCGTGCCTGACCAAATCCGCCCCCGTTTTCCCGGCTGTCATTTGCTATCCGCTATCTGTTTATCTCCGGTATTATCTCTGGTGTTAATTTTATGTTGATTGAGTTAATCTGCATACGGCTGGGCAGTAAAATATGGTCACAAGCAATCATTACATTTCCATTGGCGTTGCTTCCCCGTTTTTTCATGGTGCGATTTGTTTTCTTCTCGAAGTGAAGCGCTCACCAATTACATCGATGCTCCAAAAATGAGACTGCCATCAGCACATCCCCGCATACGACAGCTTATGCCCGCGATGATTGTACTGGTCAGTGCTTTTGTTGCTGTTGGTGCCTACCTGCAGGCGTTCAACTACCCGTTTTTCTCTGACGACATATCCTATCTCCCCGAAAATACGAAGTTGATCGGGCTGCACTCGGCCGATCTGTGGCGCCTCTTTACCGAACCGTATAACTGTTGCTTTGAGTTCCTTCCTCTGAGGGATTTTTCCTACTGGCTCGACATCAGGCTGTTCGGATTAACTCCCTCCGCATCCAGGGGGCACAACATCATTTTGTATCTGCTCTGTTTGCCGCTGGTTTATGCTACGACTTTGGCCGTATGGAGATATTTCCGCCCGGCTGATGCCGCCGGCGCGCCATGGGCTGCGGCGGCAGTCACAGCATTATTTGCGCTGCATCCCGCTCTGGTCGAGTCCGTGGTATGGATCAGCGGACGCAAATACGTTCTTCCCAATCTGTTCGCCATGCTTGCGCTATGGCTTGCTGTCAGAGCCAGGCGGGAACAGGGGCTTTCCGTGCCCCATGCTGCAGCAACCCTGGTTGCCTTTGTGGCGGTGATGCTCTCGAAGACATCGTATGTTGGTGTGGCGCCGCTTATCGCCCTGCTCTGGGTGCTTTTCTGGCTCGATATTCCGGCGCCGGGCAGGCGCCGATCCTTGTTGCTGTGGCCACTCGCCATATTGTTTCTGGCGGGGCTCCTGACCCTGATCTTTGTAGCTAAAAATGAAGGTTTTGATGGAATGCCGTTCTATTTTGGGATCGAGGCGGTTATACGGACATTCGCCGTGCTGGGGTGGATGGCCCGTCTCGCCGTCAGCCTGGGAAGCCGCCACTTTCTTTACCCGGTGTTCGAGGATCCGAACCTTTCTTTTATGGTTGCCATCGGTGTAGTGGTTCTGTTATCTGCCGCAGCAAGCGGATTATTGCTTCTGCGCAAGCGGTCCCTGGAAGGTTTTGCCCTGGCTGCCTTTCTGCTGCTCTGCATGCCATACATTCAACTGATGCCAAATCATCCGCCTTCGCTTGTTTCCGACCGTTATTTGGCACTGGCGGTGTGGCCGGCCATACTGCTTATTGTTGCTTTGCTGTGGCGCCTCAAACCAGTTCTGCGCATTGTTCTGCTGCTCGTCATTGCATTGTTATGGGGATTTCAGACCATTGAGCGCCCACGCGATTGGCGCAGTCTGGAGACACTGTATAACGCTGATCTGCACACCTACCCCGGATCCTATATGCCTGCCATGTATGAAATAAACAATGTCCAGTTGCCGCAAGGCTTATATCCTGAGGCATACAAGACGGCCAACAGTATTACCGTTCCAGAATTCCGTGAAGTCATGACCGATGTTATCAAGGCTGATTACGCTGTACATGTCGCCGTTTCTACGGGCAAACTCCAGGAATCCATGTCCTTGCTCTGGGACCTTGGACCTGGTTATCAGCAACGTCCTATCCAGGCTGAATGGAACTCGTCGGTATTATTCTTTTACCGAAAGAATTTGGAAAGGCTTGTGAATGAATGGGAGATTCTGGCCAGGCGTTTTCCTGATGATGCGTCATTGCGCTACAACGCCGGGTTATGGATGTTGAGTGTCCATAAATCCAAGCACGCAGTAGCTCATTTGCGCGCTGCATCCGAGTCACAGCGCCTCCCTGAATCTGTGCGCGGGACAGCCTTCAGGAATCTTGGCCTTGCGCTGATTAACTCGGGGAATGCCGCTGAAGCAGAAGCCCCATTACGCGCCGCATTGGAGCAGTCACCGCCAGACTATCGTGCTTATTGTCTGCTCTCAGGAGTGTATAAGCGGGCCGGGCGGACAGAGGAAGCTGTACGCGCAGCAGCAGACTGCCTTAGCCACGTACCAAATGATAATCAATTCGAATAATATAACCGGGATATTCAGGGGCCGCAGATGCAGAAATACTTGATTTCATGGTCGCGAAATAATCTTGGCCTGGCCGTATTGCTCGTGGCTGCGTTTTTTGTTTACGCGCCGAGCATGAGCGGGGATTTTATCATTGACGATATTCCATTTGTCAGGGACAACCCATACATTCGCGATATCAGCCATGTCACAAGATTTTTCACCAAGGGAGTCTGGGAAAATTCTGCGCAGGAGGTCAATAACGAGCCGCTTTACCGTCCGATGAATTTGATGCCCATGTTGTTGAACCATGCGTTATGGGGAAGCAACCCGGTTGGATACCATGTTTTTTTGCTGCTTCTGCACCTGGCAAATACCTGTCTTGTCTATGCGCTGATACGCAAGGTGGTCAACGGGTCCGCCATGGCAGCGACGATTGGGGCCGCCATGTTCGCGCTGCATCCGGCCAAGGTCGAATCGGTGGCCTGGATAAGCGGCGGGATCGACCCGCTCGTGGCATTTTTTCTGTTGGGTGCGATGCTTGCCCACCGGACCTTTATCGATAGTTTCGATAATAAAACAGAATGGCGCTATTTGTGGTTGTCGCTGATTTGTTTTCAGCTGGCTCTGTGGAGCAAGGAAGTCGCCTTTGTTTTCCCGCTGGTCGTGGTGGTGCACGACCTGATCTATAGAAGGAAAATACATTGGCCCAGCGTCTTTTTGCACACTGTGGTGGTTGCGGGATACCTGATTGCCCGAAGCCTCGTTCTGGGCAAGGCGGGGCAATGGAGCGCCGTTGATCTATCGCAATTTTCACGGGTAATTGATTTTGCGTTGGGGTATAGCGAAATGCTGGTATTGCCTGCCCATATTCCATTTTATATTCAACCTCCCGAACACGCCGTGTCGTCAGTCCTGGGAATAATCAGCGCGATTATGATTGTTATGCTGGTTGGATTCTGCTGGCGGACTTTTGATATGGGCAGAAGGAAAGACCTCGCGTTTTCGGTCGTCTGGACGATCGGATTTTTCTGGCCGGCCATCTTGCTCGCGTTCTACACCGATGGCTTCTATGCGGGCCGTTATCTGTATGTTCCGTCAATAGGGGTGGCAATCTTTGTGTCGCTTTTCTATGACTACATGAATGCAGCCTACCCTCGTTTGAAAACTTCCCTCATGGCGTTCTGCGCCCTGATCATTGCTTGCTATGGGTTCGTCACCTGGAAAGAGATACCCGCGTGGCACGATGGCGGAACGATTTACGGAAAAATCGCGGAGGTGGCGCCGGAGAATGCCGTGGGCTTTATGGGGCTGGGGCTATTTCACTTTAACCGGGAAGAATATGCTGCAGCGGAAAGCAATTTTTTGCTTGCCCTGCAGAAGGCCAAGACACCCCAGTCGCGCGTGGAACCCCTGGTGATACTCGGCACGATTAACGGGATAAACAATAATCTGGCCCAAAGCGAATCCTACTTGCAGGAGGCAGTGAAAATCGACCCGGGAAATTCAGACGGTTGGTCTGGTCTGGGTAATTTGGCGTGGATGCGCGGGCAACCTTATGAGGCTATTTCTTTTTATGAAAAGGCTTTGTCCCTTCGCCCCAATAATTACGAGGCCGCGATGAATTTGGCGAACGCTTATGACAAAACCGGCCAATTTCAACGCGGTGATTTGATCAGGCAGCAGGCATCGGCCATGCGTCGCTAAAGTCGCTCTGCTGATTCTGACGGATGTCCGAAAAACTTTTGGCCCGCTCCTACACTAAGGAATGTTTTCTTTTGCGAATTGGAGTAACTATGGATCTGAAAGAAACTTGTCTGGAGACCACCTTGGTTTATGAGGGCGGCTTTATACGCGTGCATAAGGACAGCGTGCTGCTGCCGGATGGCGCAGTGAGCAGCCGGGAATATATCAATCATCCGGGCGCGGTGGCGGTGCTGGCAATATTGGACAACGGCAATCTGGTGATGGAGCGGCAATTCCGCTATGCGCCGCAGCGCGAGTTCATCGAATTGCCGGCCGGCAAAATAGACCATGGTGAAGACATCTTGATCTGCGCACAACGCGAGTTGCTGGAAGAGACCGGCTATGTGGCAAGCGAGTGGATCCACCTCACTACCGCCTGGCCGTGCATCGGCTATGCCGACGAGCGCATGGAATATTTTCTGGCGCGCGGCCTGACCCATCAGGGGCGAAAACTGGACGACGGCGAATTTCTCGAGGTGTTCGAGTTGTCCTTGCCGGAAGCGATCGGGTGGATACGCCAGGGTAAGATCAACGAAAGCAAAACCATCGTCGGTTTATTCTGGCTGGAAAAATATCTGAAGAGTTGGCGAGAATGAAACTGACATTGAATTGTAAAATGCGATATGTCTTGTGTATCTTGTAAGGGTTTGCGTTATAAAAACAATATGGGGAGAGCAATGTGGAAAATTTAAAAATCAATAACGATACTTTGTTCATCCTGCTGGGCGCGATCATGGTTCTGGCGATGCACGCAGGCTTTGCTTTTCTGGAGCTGGGCACGGTGCGCAAGAAAAACCAGGTGAATGCGCTGGTCAAGATCCTGACCGACTTTGCGATATCCACGCTGGCGTATTTTTTCATCGGCTATGCGATCGCTTACGGGGTGAATTTTTTCACCGGCGCGGAGCAGCTGGCGCAAAAGAGCGGCTATGAGTTGGTGAAATTTTTCTTCCTGCTGACTTTCGCCGCCGCGATCCCGGCCATCGTTTCGGGCGGTATCGCCGAACGCGCCAGATTCAATCCGCAGATGGCAGCGACTTTCATGCTGGTCGGATTCGTCTATCCGTTCTTTGAAGGCATCGCGTGGAATCATCATTATGGCGTTCAGGACTGGCTGAATGCGACCTTCGGTGCGGAGTTCCATGATTTTGCCGGTTCGGTGGTGGTGCATGCGGTGGGCGGCTGGATCGGGCTGGCGGCGGTGCTGTTGCTCGGCGCGCGGCGCGGACGCTATAACAAGGAAGGGCGCATCTCGGCGCATCCTCCCTCCAGTATCCCTTTCCTCGCTCTGGGCGCGTGGATACTCACGGTGGGCTGGTTCGGCTTCAACGTGATGTCGGCCCAAACGATCAACAACATCAGCGGACTGGTCGCGGTGAATTCGCTGATGGCGATGGTGGGCGGCACGCTGGCTGCGCTGTGGATGGGCAAGAACGATCCGGGCTTCGTGCATAACGGGCCATTGGCGGGGTTGGTGGCGATATGCGCGGGTTCCGATCTGATGCACCCGATCGGCGCGTTATTCGTGGGTGGCGTGGCAGGCGCGTTGTTCGTGGGGATGTTCACCCTGACGCAAAACCGCTGGAAGATCGACGACGTGCTCGGCGTGTGGCCTCTGCATGGATTGTGCGGCGCATGGGGCGGGATAGCGGCGGGGATATTCGGCCTCAAGGCGTTTGGCGGCAGAGGCGGCGTGAGCTTCATGTCGCAACTGTGCGGCACCTTGCTCGGTGTGGCGATCGCTTTTGCCGGCGGCTATCTGGTCTACGGCGTGTTGAAGAAATTGGTCGGCATACGCTTGAGCGCCGAAGAAGAATTCAACGGGACGGATCTGAGCGTCCATAAGATCACAGCGACACCGGAGCGCGAGTCGGGCTGGTAATTTCATGTCAACGAAAGCGGCAGATCAACGATACCTGCCACTTTCGGGAGATTATAAAACCAACATGGCGTGCAGCTCCGTGCCAATAGCAGATACTCGTTAATGCTTATAAATGAAAAGCCCCGCTAAGCGGGGCCTTCCATCAACTAACGCATTTCTTACTCTTACTTAGGCCGCTATGCTGTGGGCCATACCAACTTCATCCCCTCAAGAATACCCCAAGCTCGCCTTCACATTATTTGAGTCGTCAATCAATTGGTTTGGGTAGGAAAACCATCCTGAAGATCGCTCAAATCGATCCGTTGCTGGTCGAAGTTGCTCTGCCGCTGGAGGCATATGGCAAGCTGCGCGTCGGTATGACCGGCATGGTGATTCCAGAAGGGCTGAAAGGACGTTATTCCGCTTCGATTACGGTAGTCGACAGTGTTTTTGATGCGGCAAGCGGAATGTTTGGCGTGCGCCTGGAAATGAAAAATCGCAGAGCATCGATACCTGGCGGCATTCGCTGCCAGGTGGATTTTCCGGCACTTGAAGCAATGGCGCCAAGGCAGGCAAAATTGAAATGAAGCGGGTGTGTCTTTTGATTTCTATGCATATTGGCGTTGCGGAACTATATCTGCGGGGCTGTGTCATTATGTCGGTGTCAGCATATCTTCAGGGTAAATATGTTCACAGCTGCCTCAGAATCCAGTAAAGTGCTACCCCCGTTCCTAACTATAAGAGCAATAACATGAGTGAAAAAGGACAACAACTGCAAGACCCGTTTCTCAATATGCTGCGCAAGGAGCATGTACAGGTAGCGATCTATCTGGTGAACGGCATCAAGCTGCAAGGCCAGGTCGAGTCGTTCGATCAATACGTGGTGCTGTTGAAGAACACGATCACCCAGATGGTCTATAAACACGCGATTTCAACTATAGTCCCGGTACGCGCGGTCAGCATCCCCCACGACGACGCAGAGTAATGCAGCAGCCTTCCGCCGGCACCGAGGCCGCAATTCTGGTCAGTATTGATTTCGGCAACAGCGACCACAGCGAGAGTTTGCAGGAATTGCGTTTGCTGGCCGAAACTGCCGGCGTGCATGCTTTGGCTATTGTCGAAGCGAAGCGGCAACGGCCGGACGCAGCGTTGTTCGCGGGCAGCGGCAAGGTGCAGGAGATCGCCGAGCTGGTAGAGCGATTGGAAGCCCCGCTGGTCATTTTCAATCATGATCTTACCCCCGCGCAGATGCGCAATCTGACCGCCAAGCTGAATACGCGCGTGATCGACCGGACCATGTTGATCCTGGATATCTTCGCGCAGCGTGCGCAAAGCCATGAAGGCAAGGTTCAAGTCGAGATTGCGCAACTCAAGTATCTGGCCACACGCCTGGTGGGCATGAATCAGGACATGGGCCAACAGAAGCATGCAGTGGGTGCGCGCGGCCCCGGTGAAACCAAGCTGGAGCTGGACAGGCGCAAACTGGACAAGCGTGTTCATTTGTTGAAAGAACGCCTTGAGCAACTCACGCGCCAGCGCGAAGTGCGGCGTCGTGCACGCAATCGCCACGATGTGCTGTCGGTATCCATCGTAGGCTATACCAATGCCGGCAAGTCAACGCTGTTCAACAAGCTGACCCGCGCCAACGTGTACGTGGCCGACCAATTGTTCGCCACGCTGGATACCACGTCGCGCCGCATGTTCACTGAAGATTCAGGTGAGATCGTGGTGTCGGACACGGTGGGATTCATTCGTCATCTGCCCCATTCGCTGGTCGCCGCGTTTCGCAGCACGCTGGAAGAGACGATACAGGCCGATCTGTTGCTGCATGTGGTGGATGCCAGCAATCCCAACCACGATGATCAGATTTCCGAGGTGAACAAGGTGCTGGCTGAGATCGATGCGGCGGATATCCCGCAGGTATTGGTATGCAATAAAATCGACTTGCTGGATGTGCCGCCCAGTGTGGAGCGTGATGAATATGGTAGAATCTCCCGCGTTTTTCTGAGTGCCAAAAGTGGCGCAGGTCTGGATGGGCTGCGGCTGGCTCTGACAGAAGCCAAGACCGCGCGCCAAGCCGCTGCAGCAAGTGAACATCAAACTAATCAAGCGAGTGACGAATATGGGATTGAATGATCCGCAATGGGGTAACAAGAACAACGGCGGCCCGCCTGACCTGGAAGAATTGCTGCGCAAGCTCAATGCAAAAGTAGCTTCCGTGTTCGGCGGAAAAGGCGGGGCGGGCAAACCCGGTGGCGGAGAGCCGACACATGGATTTGCCGGCGGCATGGGCTTGATTGCTGCGATTGTTGTGTTGATCTGGGTGGGAAGCGGCTTTTATATCGTTGACGCCAGTCAGCGCGGCGTGGTGTTGCGTTTTGGCAAGTTGATAGAAACGACCCAGCCCGGCCCGCGCTGGCATTTGCCGTTCCCGATAGAAACCGTGGAAATCGTCAATTTGAGCCAGGTTCGCACCGTGGAAGTGGGCTATCGCGACAACGTCAAGAACAAGATGATCAAGGAATCGTTGATGCTGACCGACGACGAAAACATCATCGATATCCAGTTTGCGGTGCAGTATTACCTGAAGGATCCGGCCGACTACCTGTTTAACAACCGCATGCCGGACGAGAACGTGCGCCAGGCGGCCGAAACGGCGATACGCGAAGTGGTCGGCAAGAACAAGATGGACTTCGTGCTTTATGAAGGCCGCGAGCAAGTGGCCGCCTCGGCGACAAAATTGATCCAGGAGATACTGGATCGTTACAAATCAGGCATTCTGATCAGCAAGCTGACCATGCAAAACGCGCAACCGCCCGAACAGGTCCAGGCAGCTTTCGATGACGCGGTGAAGGCCGGTCAGGACCGCGAGCGGCAAAAGAATGAAGGCCAGGCTTATGCCAATGACGTGATACCGCGTGCCAGCGGTGCAGCGGCGCGCCTGATACAGGAATCGCAAGGCTACAAACAAAGTGTGATCGCCAATGCCGAAGGCGATGTCAGCCGCTTCAAGCAGATTTTGGTTGAATATGAAAAAGCCCCCGCCGTCACCCGCGAGCGCATGTATCTGGACATGATGCAACAGGTGATGGGCAATGTCAGCAAAGTGATGGTCGATCAAAAGAACGGCAACAGCCTGTTGTATCTGCCGCTGGATAAATTGATCCAGACCACTCGTGCCGGCAGCATGGATACAGATGCGCCACCTGCCGCTGCGAAAGCCGATACATCATCGCAGGGAAATGACAACACTGCAGCACAGCGCGCGCGCGATTCGCTGCTGAGCCGCGACCGGGAGGCACGCTAATGAAAAAGAGTATTGGGAATGTGCTGATCGGCGCAGCCATCGCGTTGCTCCTGCTGAGCATGAGCATGTTCG
>DHIV01000006.1:0-6369 GCA_002403995.1 Gallionella sp. UBA4737
CTAACCAGCGACTTGGCTATTGTTAACCAATGACTTTGTTGGCGTAGTTTGCCAACTTAGTCAGATGGCTATGCAAAGCCTGCCCGACATGGTTATGAGCTTGTCGAAGGGTTGTCGGGCAGAGCCCGACCTACGGATTGTTTTACCGGGGCAGGTTTCACGGTGTTGAATTTTTTGTGATTGGGTTTTTATGCAAGTTTTTATTATTTCGATGCTGGTTTGTGCAATCTTGATTTTGTTGTTGCGTATTGTGGCGTATCGATATGGATTAGTGGATTATCCGGGCGGGCGTAAACAGCATGTGCAACCGACCCCGACGGTGGGTGGTCTGGCGATGTTTGTCGCGGTTCTGGCCGCATTGCTTATCGGTGATGCGCTGCACGGCAATATTGCAATATTGCTGGGGTGTGCCGCTGCGCTGGTGGTGCTTGGCGTTCTGGACGACAAGCATGGTTTGTCGGTGTCATTGCGCCTGATGATCCAGGTATTCCTCGTGACAGTGGTGATCGTTGGCGCAGATGGGACAGTCACGCATCTGGGGACGATGTTTGGCAGTGATATTCCGCTAAGTATGTTTGCCATTCCGTTCAGCGTGATTGCGTTCATCGGCGGGATCAATGCGATCAACATGATCGATGGGGCGGACGGCATGGCGGGCAAGATGGCGTTGATCACCATGCTGGGTGTGGCGACGATTTGTTATGTTGCAGGCGCTGTTGAAATGTTGCCGCTGACATGGGCGATGCTTGGGACGCTGGTTGGTTTTCTGTTTTTGAACTCGCGACTTTTCGTCAAACGCGCATGGGTATTCATGGGCAATGCCGGGAGCATGTGGCTGGGGCTGGTGCTGGGCTGGTTCATGGTGCAGCTTACGCATGGAAGCGTTTCGGCAGAACCGGCTCTGATACCGTGGCTGTTCGGCATCCCGCTGATCGATACCTTGGCCGTGATGTTTCGTCGGGCGAAGCATAAACGCTCTCCCTTTCAGGCCGATCGCACCCACATCCATTATTTACTGAGGCATATGGGATTTTCGACCAAGCGCAACGTATTGGTGTTGGGTCTGGCGCAACTGATACTGGTCGGCATCGGTGTTATCTTTTATCTGGAACATGTACCGGCATGGATCATCTTCTGGTGCTTTGTGCTGCTGCTGGTGTTTTATTACTACTTTTTCCACAATGACAGGAGAGGCGACAGAAGGAAAAATACAGCGGAGAACTATCCAGGCTTTCATGATAGAAGACAAAATACCGGCAATGGCAGGACAGGGGACAGAAGGAAAATACAGCGGATCTTTACCTAGACCTTGATGATAGAAGAAATATAACGGCGGCAGAAGGCAGGGTACTTCATCAAAATAAAATTTGCCCAACATTAGCATTCGTAGGGCGGGTTTCGCCCGCCGTCAATAAAATAATGTCGGGCAGGCTGTGCATAGCCATTCGGCTAAGTCACCAAAAGACGGTGACATAAGCCGCTGGTTAAGCCCGACCTACGAATTATTTTTAAAATAGAAATGGAATTAGCCTGTACCGATCACTGTTTAATGTAGCAATATAAGTTCCCCCTCAAAATAGCGACTTTATGTAAGTATATTTCCATAAAGTCGCGTCCTTTTTGCATTTGTTGTATGCTGTGCGCATGAAACGCTACCTCGACGATCTGGTGCTGAACGATCTTGCTACCAAGGCGGTTGTGTTGACGGGTCCGCGCCAGGTGGGGAAAACCACCTTGAGCAGGCAGTTGATGCAGTCGTTCGGTAGTGCCCAGTATTTGAATTGGGATGTATTGGCGGATCGCGCGGTATTGCAGCGGCAGTCGTGGAATCCTCGAGCCGGTTTGCTGGTGATGGATGAGATTCACAAGATGCCGAATTGGAAGGCGTGGCTCAAGGGTGTGGCGGACGGTCGCATGGCCGGTCAGGCGTTGTTGGTGACGGGCAGCGCCCGCATGGAGACGTTCCGGCAAGCCGGTGATTCGTTGGCGGGGCGGTATTTTGCGTTTCGCTTGCATCCAATTTCGGTGCGCGAATGGTGCGAACAGCAGGGGGTTGATCCCGCTACGGCACTCGACCATTTGCTGGAGCGAGGGGGATTTCCGGAGCCTTGCCTGGCCGCCGATTTGATTCAGGCCGACCGTTGGCGGGCACAATATTTCACTGACCTGATACGCGAGGATGTGTTGGAGTTTTCGCGTTTGCATGAGATCAATACGATGCGGCTGTTTGTCGAATTGCTGCGCGAACGTGTAGGGTCTCCATTATCTTTGGCCTCGATTGCCCGCGATCTGGCCGTTGCTCCCGCGACTTTGAAACGTTACCTGGATATATTGCAGGCGTTGTTCATCGTCTTTACGCTGCATCCGTGGCATCGCAACGTCGGGCGCGCCATTCTGCAAACGCCGAAGGTTTATTTTTTCGATACCGGGTTGGTGCGTGGCGACCCAGGGGTGCGCCTGGAGAATGCGATAGCAGCCATGTTGTTGAAGCAGGCGCACTTCCTGCAGGATAGCGCGGGCAGAGAGGTCAACCTGCATTACATCCGCACCAAGGATGGCGCGGAAGTGGATTTTGCGTTTAGCGAGGCTGGGGACTTAAAGCAGTTGATCGAATGCAAGTTGGGTGACAATAAGCCGCACCGGGCTTTGGCCCGGTTTGCGGAGCAGTTTCCCGGCGCTGACTCAGTGCAGCTTGTCTATAACCTGCGGCAGGAAGAGTTCCGCAACGGGATCACGATCACGGACGCGGCGAATTGGCTTGCGCGGTTGGCAGCGTGATGCAGGGCAAGAGCATCGCCATCGTCGGCACCGTTGGGGTACCGGCCAATTACGGTGGCTTCGAGACGCTGGCTGGGAATCTCGTCAAACACCATGACGCTGCATCGTTGCCTGATCCAATCACGGTTTACTGTAGCAGCAGAAGCTATCCATTAAGGGAACGCTCTTTTTTTCTGCGCGGCTTAAATATGTTCCGCTCAATGCCAATGGTGCGCAGGGCATTCCTTATGACATCGTTTCGTTATTCTCTGCGGTTTGGAATCGCAGCGATGTGATTCTGTTGTTGGGTGTGTCAGGCGCGATCGCGCTGCCTTTGGTTCGGCTTTTCTTATCGGCACACCCGCACTGTATGATGTTAAACAATTATTCATGGGAAATCTGGCAGGCTAATACATATCAAGTTTTATTCCAGATTACGTTAAAAACGACAATAATTTCGCAGGTGTCCGAAAAGCTTTTGGTCGGGCACCCGTAGGAGCGGGCCATGCCCGCCGGATCAAATTGCGCATTTGTAGGGCGGGCTCCGCCCGCCGTCAATAAAATAATGTCGGGCAGGCTATGCATAGCCATTCGGCTAAGTCACCAAAAGGCGGTGACATAAGCCGCTGGTTAAGCCCGACCTACGAAGACTTACAATGCGAGTTGGAATTAAAGCCTGCATGAAATTTTCCGTCAATCTTTAAAACGTGTTGCACTTCATTCTTTAACCAGGGGTAATCAATGCATTCATATTTACAACTGGCCATCTCGATAAAAAAACAAGGGCTAACAATTTGTCTGATGGGATTACTGGGGTCGGTTTCTACTTTGACCTATGCAGAACCTTCCGTACCCTACATGCCGACCTGGCAAGCGCGTCACCATCTGGAACGTCTGGTTGATGAAGCGGGGCTGCAAATAACCACCACGCATTGGCCCTTGCCAATGTCTGCTGTGCAAAATGCCTTGGATGATTTATCCAATGATCTCTCGCCTTCATTGGTGGAATCAAAAGAATTTATTAGCGAAGAACTTCTGAAACTGCGCCGGCAAGGCAAGGCCGAAGCACAGTTTCGTAACAGAGCCGAGGCGCCGGTGGGTTTTGGTGAAAACTACACGCCGGGCAGTTCCATCAAGCTGTCGAGTGCTGCCGCTGAATTCGGGCCCAACGATCTGCCGCTTGCTGCCAGGATAGGCATCCGTGTTGAACAAAATCCCGATTCATTGCAAACCACATTTACCGGTTGGGGTAAAGAAGGCCGGGTCCAGGCCAGGTTGGACGACACGGCTCTCGTTGCAGGAATTTCAGGGTTCAATGTTCAGGCATTCGCGCACCAGAACTGGTGGGGGCCGGGCTGGGAGTCGAGTTTGATCAATGGCAGCAATATCCCGCCATGGATGGGCGTTGGCATACAAAGAAGCGAAGTCAAGCCTTCCGGGTCCAAGTGGCTCTCATGGCTGGGGCCGTGGACTTTTGAGATGTTTGTGGCCCGGGCTCAAGACCCCATCGTGGTGGCAAATCAGCCCGATGGTTTTTATTTCATAGGCACTCGCATGACCCTGAAACCTTGGTCCTGGATGGAAATCGGGCTGACCAGAGATATTCAGATGGGGGGGGCAGGAAGATTATCCGGCATTACCGACATTCTCAACACAGTTTTTACTGGGGCTAGCGAGCATTCCTTTCAGGGTAGCACCCAGCAAGACCTGAGTAATGGGCTGGCCGGCTATGATGTCAGACTGAATTGTCCCAGGGGTGTACATTGCGCTTCCTACTTTCAATGGATGGGGGAAGATTCCTCGGGACAGAGCCATCTGCCCAATCAATTCATGACTCTGGGTGGTGTGGAATGGTGGAGTGCATCGGGTCGACACCGGGTGTTCACCGAATTCATGCAAACCTATACGCATAGTTTCCCGTGGAATGACTATCACTATGTCGGTAGCGGTTATCGCAATTGGTCTTACCCGCAAGGCCTTACCAATGGCGGGCGCTGGATCGGTTCCAGTTTTGGCGGCGATGCCCGCATTCTCACCATCGGCTGGCTGGATGCGGAATCCTCACGCCTGCTGAAAGTTTATACCGGTGAAACCAGTACTGCACTCGGGTCTTATGACCCCAATACCAATGCCACGGGTAATTTGATCGGACCTCATGGCAGATTGGCGGGCTTTGGAACTCAACAGAGTTTCAAATGGAATGCATGGACGATCACCCCTGAACTGGCCTATACCCATTTGGCGCAGGGACGATCGATCGGGGTCAATAAAACCAGCGACATCCGCGGCGGTGTGACTTTTAGCCGGTCTTTGGAGGACTGAGTGAGTGATTTGTCAGTGAAATCGTCTTGAGGGACCCCTTGGGCGCGGTGCCGGAGCAGCCTTGGCATCTTCCTTCACCAAGGACCGGTGCCGCAGCGGCAACCTCCGTTAGGGCAACATTATTGTTTAGGGAAGTGATAGCTCACGCCGACAGAAATGTTGGTATTCCTTTTTGTTAGGCCTTTATCATCAATGCTGTCAGCAAACAACTCAGCCGCAACACTCAATTGATGGGCAACCTTATATTCAATTCCCAAGGCACCATTCACACGTGTTCCAGGCCCTCCACCAGTCTCGCCCAGTTTAACGTAGGGCATAAATTCACCCTTTGGGAAGCCCAGCTTCACATCGCCACCATAATCATCACCAGTTATGGAGTTAGTATGCCAATCCGCAAAACCGTCTACGCCTAACAACACGTTACCAATATCCCAACCGTAACCTGCTTCAAGACCTGGATATAATTGATTGACAGTGTGATTGGTAGCCGGGCTGCTTGTGTTGTAGCCTACTTTGGCACCTAGATAGGCACCGCTGAATTCGCTAGCTTGTACGGCTGTCATGCTCAGTAGTGCGGCCGCCACGGTAATAGCCATTGTGCTTTTTTTCATTGTTATCTCCTTTATAGAAACCAGTTTAAGTACCATCGCAGCAATCCGATCCATCATAATTTGGGATGACTTTACGCCAAAAGAACAATTGCTGCCAGTTGTATGTAAATGACAATTCAAAAATCAAGCGCTGCCGTCCCGCCTTTAACAAACAAATACCGGCACTCACCTAGATATTCGGGCTTTCCATACTACCCATCAGCTGGATGCGCACCAGCTCGTCGCAGGTTTCGCGCGTCAGGCGGCGCAGCCCTTCATCTTCCGTACATCGACTACAATCCCGCCTTCGTGATTTTTTCTGTTGTGCCCATGCGTACCGATGAATTCGATTTTGTTTTGCCCGAGCGATTGATCGCGCAACATCCTGCCGGTCAGCGCGGCGCGAGCCGCTTGTTGTATGCGCATGATGGCGCACTGGAGGATCGCCGCTTCGCCGACTTGCTGCAACTGGTCAGGCCGAACGATGTGCTGGTACTGAACGATACGCGCGTCATCAAGGCGCGTTTGTTTGGCAGCAAGGAAAGCGGGGGGAAGGTCGAGGTGCTGATCGAGCGTGTGTTGAACGCGCATGAGGTGTTGGCGCAAGTGCGCGCCAGCCATGCGCCGCAAGCCGGGAGCCGCCTGCTGTTGGCAGGGACTTTGCAGGTAGAGGTATTGGGACGCGAGGGCGAATTCTTCC
>DHIV01000006.1:6555-22500 GCA_002403995.1 Gallionella sp. UBA4737
CCCACGGCGGGACTGCATTTCGATGAGGCGATGCTGCAAGCGTTGCGCGACAAGGGTGTGCGGATCGTCTATGTGACCCTGCATGTCGGCGCAGGCACCTTCCAGCCGGTACGCGCCGATCATGTCCACGAGCACACCATGCACAGCGAACGCTATGTCATTCCGCAAGCCACCGTGGATGCCATTGCCCAGGCGCACGGCGCAGGCGGGCGGGTGATAGCCGCCGGGACGACCAGTCTGCGCGCGCTGGAGAGTGCCGCTGCGGTTGGTGAGTTGGTCGCAGGAGAGAACGAGACCAACATCTTCATCGTGCCGGGTTATCGCTTCAAGGTGGTGGATGTGCTGCTCACCAATTTTCATCTGCCCAGATCCACGCTGCTGATGCTGGTGTGCGCGTTCGGCGGGATGAATGAAATGCTGGCAGCATATCGCCATGCGATAGAAAAGGAATATCGCTTCTTCAGCTACGGCGATGCGATGCTGATCGAGCGCGATGATGTAGGGCGGGCTATGCACGCCGCCAATAATTAATGTCGGGCAGAGCCCGACCTACGACTGATTAGATGTAGGGCGGGTTCTACCCGCCGTAAACAATCATGTCGGGCCGGCTGTGCATAGCCATTCGGCTAAGTCACCAAAAGGCTTTGCATAGCCATCTGACTAAGTTGGCAAACTACGCCAACATAAGTCATTGGTTAGCTTTGCATAGCCATCTGACTAAGTTGGCAAACTACGCCAACATAAGTCATTGGTTAATGGTGACATAAGCCGCTGGTTAAGCCCGACCTACATTTGTGAAGGTGACCTGACAATGTCGAATTACCGCCGAGCCCGTGTACCCGGAGGCAGCTACTTCTTCACGCTGGTGGCGCATGATCGCCGTCCGATCCTTACCAGCGAAAATGTCAGAGCCGCTTTGCGTGCTGCCTTGCAAGCGGTACGCGACGAACATCCGTTTCTCGTGGAGGCTTGGGTGCTGCTTCCCGATCACCTGCATTGCCTGTGGCGATTGCCGGAGGGCGATGCCGATTACTCCTTCCGGTGCCGGGATAAAAGTTTTTCATAGCGCTGGGCGAAGATCAAGCGCCTTACCCGGCATCATCTGGGCGTGTCAGCCGGAGAAAAATTGTGGCAACCCCGCTATTGGGAGCATAGCATCCGCGACGAAAACGATTTCGCGCGGCATGCCGATTACATTCACTGGAACCCGGTGAAGCACGGTTTGGTAAGATGCGCGGCGGATTGGCCCTATTCGACCTTTCACCGTTTTGTAGCGGCGGGTTTGTATCCCAAAAATTGGGGTGTTGCAGATGACCGATTCGGTGATGGCGATTTTGGTGAGTAGGAAGTTTAGAAAAATAATCGCATGTAGGGCGGGTTCTACCCGCCGCCAATAATCATGTCGGGCGGAGCCCGACCTACGGGAAAACATGAAATTTACTTTGCATAAAACTGACGGCCTTGCCCGTCGCGGCACCTTGCAACTCGCGCATGGTACGGTCGAAACCCCGGCCTTCATGCCGGTCGGCACCTATGGCACGGTGAAGGCGATGTCGCCGCTCGAGTTGCATGAGATCGGCGCGCAGATCGTGCTGGGGAACACCTTTCACTTGTGGCTGCGTCCGGGCCTGGAAGTGATCGAGGCGCACGGCGGGCTGCACCGTTTCATGGGCTGGTACGGTCCGATACTGACCGATTCGGGCGGGTTTCAGGTATTCAGCCTGGGGGCATTGCGCAAGATCAGCGAGGAGGGCGTGAAGTTCCAGTCGCCGGTGAATGGCGATAAATGTTTCCTGTCGCCGGAAGAGTCGATGCACATTCAGAAGGCGCTGAATTCCGACATCGTGATGATCTTCGATGAGTGCACCCCCTATCCCGCGGACGAAAGGACGGCCGGTGAATCCATGCGTCTCAGCTTGCGCTGGGCGGAGCGTTCCAAACGCGCGCATGAGGGCAATACCAATGCGCTGTTCGGCATCGTGCAAGGCGGTATGCATGAAAACTTAAGGGATGAATCGCTGTCGGGATTGATGAACATCGGTTTCGACGGCTTTGCCATCGGCGGGTTGTCGGTGGGCGAGCCCAAGGAAGACATGCAGCGCATCCTCCGGCACACCGCGCCGCAATTGCCGCGGGACAAGCCGCGCTACCTGATGGGCGTGGGCACGCCGGAGGACATCGTGGCAGCGGTCGCGCAGGGCATAGACATGTTCGATTGCGTGATGCCGACGCGCAACGCGCGCAACGGCATGCTGTTCACGCGCAACGGCGACATCAAGATCAAGAATGCGCAATACCGGCTGGACCTGCGTCCGCTGGACGAGCAGTGCGCCTGTTATACCTGCCGCAACTTCACCCGCGCCTACCTGCATCACCTGCACCGCCTCAACGAGATACTCGGCGCGCGTTTGAACACCATCCACAATCTGCATTACTATCAGCAGTTGATGAGCGAGATCCGCGCAGCGATCGAAGCCGGTGAGTTTGCGGAATTCGTGGCGCGTTTCCGGCAGATGCGGGAGCAGTAAAGCCGGATCAGTTACTGTTTGATGCGCATGTCGCGCTGCTCCAGTACCAGCGACAAGAACTCGTCGGCCGGCAACGGGCGGCTGAACAGGAATCCCTGTACAAAGTGGCAGCGGAGCTGCTCCAGGGATGAAAGTTGTGCCCTGGTCTCCACACCTTTCGCGACCACCTTCAAGCCGAGGCTGTTCGCCAATGCGATGATCGTCGTCACGATCGCCAGATTGTCGGCACTGTTGGGCAGATCCTGAACGAAGGTGCGATTGATCTTGAGCATGTCGATCGAGAAGCTCCGCAAATACCCCAGACTCGAATAGCCGGTTCCGAAATCATCGAGAGAGAACTTGATGCCGATGCGCTTGAGCCCTTCGAAATTGGCGAGAGTTGATTCGCTCATATCTGTCAACACGCGATCCGTGATCTCCAGGTGCAACCTGCCCGGATCGATCTCGGCCTGTTCGATCAAACCGGCAATCATCGTCGCCAGGCCCGCTGTCGCGAAATGGCGTGGCGACAGATTCACCGCCATGGTGAAATCGCTGAGTCCATGTCCCATCTCCTGCCATGCCTGCAATTGCGTGCAAGCTTCGCTGAGGACCCATTCGCTGAGCGGGACGATCAGGCCGCATTTCTCCGAGATCGGGATGAATTCTTCCGGCGAAAGCCAGGTTCCATGCGCATTGGGCCAGCGCAGCAGCGCTTCGGCACCTATGATCGCGCCGGACTTCAGGTCGACGACAGGCTGGTAATGCAGCACGAATTCGTTGCTCTCGAGGGCGCGCCACATTTCGTCTTCCATTTGCACCTGCTGAAGCACTTCCTCGCTCATGTGCTCGACGAACATCTGGTGCCTGTTGCCCCCGAGGCCCTTGGCGCTGTGCATCGCCATGTCTGCTTTGCTTAACAGTGTCTCCGCATCTCTTCCATGCTCTGGATAAAGTGCGATGCCGATGCTGGCAGTGAGGTGGAGTTCGCGCCCTTCCGCCTCGATGGGTAATGCGATGGCACCGAGCATCTTCTTGGCGATCTGGAACAGATCCGCGTTGGATTTGATGTCAGGCAAACTCACGACGAATTCATCGCCGCCGAGGCGGGCGATAGTGTCGTTTCCGCGCACACAGCTTGCCAGACGCTGCGCCAGGGTTTGCAGCACCTTGTCGCCGATGTGGTGACCCAGGGAATTGTTGACGTTCTGGAAATTGTCGAAATCGACAAAAGCCACGGCAAGCAGATTATTGTTGCGTTCCGCCGATGTCAGTGATTGATTGATCCTGTCCAGCAACAGCAAACGGTTCGGCAGGTTGGTCAGCGTGTCATGGGTAGTCATGTGCCGGAGACTTTTCTCGATGCGGCGCTGATGTTCGTAATGTCTCCTGATGATCCTGTCGGCGTTCCTGACGATGATGAACAGGATGCCGTAAAGTGCGGCCAGCACTGCGATCACGCTCAAAGTGACAAACAGTTCTTCTTTTTCGTCGCTTGCATCCAGGTCAGTGACGTCGGTATAGATCGCCATCACACCCTCGATTGGCGCCTCTGTGCTGCTGCGCAGCGGGATGTAGCTCGACAGCACATCGCGGTTCACAAACTCCCCGTTGAAAGCGCTGAACTTGTCGTAGTGGGCGACTTCGCTTAGCTCCTGCCCCTGTCTTGCGGAGAGGAAGCCTGCAACGTTGCCATTGCCGGCCCCGATCTGCGGGTAATCCGTCGAGAATAGCGTGCGCCCGTCGAGCTGGTAAATCGTCACTCTGACTGTTGGGGTATTGCGCACTGCATCACGCACGCTTTGTCCCAGTCTGGCGATGTCGGGCTGGCGACGCAAGGCATCTGCATCAAGCCGTTTCGCCGCATTGGCGAAATTGCGGAATTTTGGCCAAACGTTGCTTGAAAAAGCCTGCGCCAGTGTGATGTTCTGCTTTTCGCCATATCTAAGCAGGCGGTTTTTTTCAAA
The DNA here is from genome assembly GCA_002403995.1 of Gallionella sp. UBA4737. Lineage (GTDB taxonomy): Bacteria > Pseudomonadota > Gammaproteobacteria > Burkholderiales > Gallionellaceae > Gallionella. Next base: position 11,030 of record DHIV01000006.1, read on the forward strand.
TGACTGATGAAGCATGCCGAGGACGATTGCCGCCAGCACCATTGAGACCAAGCTCGCGATGGAAAAATAGCGCAGTAGTCGAAACATGGGTTTCCCTTGTTGTGCGGAGCCTTCAACCCCCGCATTTTGCTTGCGGCTATCTGCCTTGCGAAAGTAGTTGGTGTTGAGTGCCGGGATAAGCCGTCGACGCTGCTCCCTTGCCGCGTTGACACCAGACACGACACGCGTCTCCGGACGGGCGGTTCCTGTCCGAATCATATTGGAATGTTCCGGACACTGTCAACGCAAAGGAAGCCCCGGAGCGGCGGAATGCCGGTTTGCCCGACAAATCAACGCGGGCAAACAAATTAACGCGGGCAAATAAATTAACGCGGGCAAATCAACGCGGAGTTGGCAAGGCTCACTTCAGATCATTGAAAAAGTTTCTGATCGCCAGCACGCGCTGGTGCAGGTCGCTGTACTTCAACTCGATGCGCAGTTTGTCCTGTCCGGCCATTTTGACGTGCCGCTTGCTCTGGATCAGCGTGATGATCTTCATCGGGTCGATAGGCGGATTCGGCACGAATTGCATTTGAATGGCTTCCGAAGACGCATCCACCTTGCTGATGCCAAGCGGTTTGGCGAGGATGCGCAGGCGGTGGCAGTCGAGCAAAACTTGCGCGGGTTCCGGCAGCAGGCCGAAGCGGTCGATCAATTCCTGGTGCATCTCGTCCAGTTCTTCCAATGTTGCGCAGTTCGCCAGCCGTTTATAAATGACCAGCCGCTGGTGGATGTCACCACAATAATCGCTGGGCAATAATGCCGGTGTGTGCAGGTTGATCTCGGTGGTGACGCCGAGCGGGTGAGCCATGTCCGGCTCCTTGCCCTGGCGCAGCGAGGTGATCGCGGCATTCAGCATGTCGGTGTACAGCGAGAAGCCGATCTCCTGCATTTCGCCGCTCTGCGATTCACCCAGCACTTCGCCCGCGCCGCGTATCTCCAGGTCGTGCATCGCGAGGTAGAAGCCGCTGCCGAGCTGCTCCATCGCCTGGATCGCTTCGAGGCGTTTCTTGGCCTGCGCGGTGAGCGCTTCGGTCTCGACCAGCAGATAGGCATAGGCCTGGTGGTGCGAACGCCCGACCCGGCCGCGCAACTGGTGCAATTGCGCCAAGCCGAAACGGTCGGCGCGGTTCATGATGATGGTGTTGACGGTGGGTATGTCGATGCCGGTCTCGATGATGGTGGTGCACAGCAGCACATTGAAACGCTGCTGGTAAAAATCGCGCATCACCTGTTCCAGATCGCGCTCGTTCATCTGCCCATGTGCCACGCGGATACGCGCTTCGGGCAGCAAGCGTTCCAGTTTCTCCAGTACATTGGCGATGGTCTCCACCTCGTTGTGCAGGAAATACACCTGTCCACCGCGTTTCAGTTCGCGCAGCACTGCCTCGCGGATGATGCCGTCGCTGGCCTGCGCGACGAAGGTCTTGATCGACAGCCGGCGCTGCGGCGCGGTGGCGATGATGGAAAAATCGCGCAGACCTTCCAGCGACATCGCCAGCGTGCGCGGGATAGGCGTGGCGGTCAGCGTCAGCACGTCCACTTCGGAGCGCAAGGCTTTCAATCTTTCTTTTTGCTGCACGCCGAAGCGGTGTTCCTCGTCGATGATGACCAGTCCGAGGTTGTGGAACTTCACGCCCTTCTGGATCAGCTTGTGCGTGCCGATGATGATGTCGAGCTTGCCGTCGGCCATGTCCTTGAGCGCCTGCGTCTGTTCTTTTGCGGAACGGAAGCGCGACAGCTCGGCGATCTTGATGGGCAGGTCGGCGAAGCGGTCGGAGAAGTTCTGGAAATGCTGTTCGGCGAGCAGCGTGGTGGGCACCAGCACTGCGACCTGCTTGCCGTCCATCGCCGCGACGAACGCGGCGCGCAGCGCGACCTCGGTCTTGCCGAAGCCGACATCGCCGCAGATCAGCCTGTCCATCGGCTTGCCGCTTTGCAGATCGTTGACGACCGCTGTGATCGCAGCGGCCTGGTCCGGGGTCTCCTCGAAACCGAAACCGGCGGCGAACGCCTCGTAATCGTGCGGGCTCAGCTTGAACGCGTGGCCTTTGCGCAACGCGCGCTGCGCATAGAGATTCAGCAGTTCGGCGGCGGTGTCGCGCACCTGCTGCATCGCGCGGCGCTTGGCCTTGTCCCACGCTTGCGTGCCCAGCTTGTGCAGCGGCGCGGTCTCCGGCGCGCCGCCGCTGTAGCGGCTGATCACATGCAGTTGCGCGACCGGCACATACAACTTGTCCTCACCCGCGTATTCCAGCAGCAGGAATTCGTTCTCGCCTTCGCCGAGATCGAGATTGATCAGTCCCGCGTAGCGCGCGATGCCGTGCTGTTCATGCACCACCGGATCGCCGACCTTGAGCTCGGACAGGTCGCGCAACATGCCTTCCACATTGGTCTTCTTCGCGGCACGCGCGGCACGGCTGCGCGGCTGTGCGGCGTAGAGCTCGGTCTCGGTGACGATGGCGATCTTTTCGTCCGGCAATACAAAACCGGCGTGCAGTGAGCCGACCGTGAACAGGAATTTTTCCTTGCTGGCGAGGAATTCCGCATAGCCCTGGCACACGGCAGGTATGAGGCCGTATTCGTGCAGATAGTCCGCCATGATCTCGCGCCGTCCCAGGCTGTCCGCGAGCAGCAGCACGCGCCCGTCGTAGGCTTGCAGGAAATTCTGGAATGCCTGCGTCGGTATCTCGGCGCGGCGGTTCACCGCGATGTCGGGCAGAGGCTGGGTTGCGCAGGGAATTAGATTTTTAGGTGTTCCCTCACCCTCTCCCTCCGTTTCGCTCCACGGCTTCGCCCCCCTCGCTACGCTCTCCCCGTTTGCGGGAGAGGGGCTTGAACTCCCCTCTCCCGCAAGCGGGAGAGGGGGCGGGGGAGAGGGTAATATATCCAGCCGCGCAAAATCTTTTACGCGAATGAAGAACTGCTCCGCATCGAGGAACAGCTCCTTCGGCTCCAGCAGCGGGCGCTGCGGATCGCCCCTGAGCAGGTTATAACGCGACGCGGCATCCCTGGCGAAACCGGCGATGGCCTCGTTCACATCGTGATGCAGACACAGCGTGGCATTCTTCGGCAGGTAATCGAACAGCGTGGCGGTGCGCTCGAAGAACAGCGGCAGGTAATATTCGATACCCGCCGGCGCGTTGCCCTTGCTGACGTTCTTGTAGATATGCGACCTGGAGGGATCGCCCTCGAAGCGTTCGCGGAAACTCTCGCGGAAGCGCGACTGGCCGGCCTCGTCCAGCGGGAATTCGCGCGCCGGCAGCAAACGGATCTCCGGGACCGGATACAAGGTGCGCTGTGTGTCCACGTCGAAGGTCGCGATGGTCTCGATCTCGTCGTCGAACAGGTCGATGCGGTACGGCAACACGCTGCCCATCGCGAACAGATCGATAATGCCGCCGCGCACGCAGTATTCGCCGGGCGACAGCACCTGTTGCACATGGTTGTAGCCGGCAAGCGTCATCTGCTCGCGCAGTTTGGCAATGTCGAGTTTTTCGCCGCGCTTGAGGAAGAAGGTGAATGCGGCCAGATATTCAAGCGGGGGCAACGGATACAGCGCGGTGGTCACCGGCACCACCAGCACATCGCAGGACAAGCTGCGCACATGATGCAGCGTCGCCAGCCGCTCGGAGATCAGGTCCTGATGCGGCGAAAAGTGATCGTAGGGCAGCGTCTCCCAGTCCGGCAGCAGATGAACGCGCAGATCGGGCGCGAAGAACGGAATCTCCTCCACCAGCCGTTGCGCTTCCTGCGCATTGGCGGCGATCACTGCCAACGGCTGCGCGAGGGTAACGGCGGAGCCGTTGGGTACCCCGCGGCGTCCCCCTTGCGGGGATTGGGCCGCGTATTGCGCCAGCGCCAGCGCGTCGGACGAACCGATCAACCGGGTATAGCGGGGGCGGGAATGGGAGGACGAGAGCAGCATGAGAAGCGCAACAGGGTGTTTTCAAATCAGGGGCGCGGATTATACGGGAAGCGCTTGACCTTTTAGATTCTGCTTGCAGCAGGGTCTTTTCTATCCGGCGGGTAATGCTCAAAGAAAATATTGTTTTTGCCGTTCTTTTTGACCTGGTACATCAGTGCATCGGCCAGCCTGACCGCTTCATCAAAATTGGCCGGCGGCAAATCGAACGAGATGACGCCGATGCTGAAGCCGACAGGCCAGTTGTTTTCCTGCATCGCCTGGGCAAGATTTATTCTGAGCTTGTTGAATACGGCTTGTGCGCCGCTTTCATTGGTTTCGGGCAGCGCGATGGCAAATTCATCGCCGCCCAAACGTCCAGCCACTTCGGTCCTGCGCACGGATTTAAGCAGTATCTCGCCAACGGTTTGCAGTACCTTGTTACCCTCGCTATGGCCACGCCGGTCATTCACTTGCTTGAAGTCATCCAGGTCGATGTAGGCAAGGCAAGTCGGCCTGCCATGGCGTGATGCCAATTCGAACATTTTTTCCGCCGTCTCGGCAAACCCCCGTGCATTCATCACTCCAGTCAGACTATCCGTTCTGGACAGGTTTTTTTCAATATTGGACTGAGACTTCAACAGGGTAAGAAATTGAGTGGAGATCAAGAATAATCCCAGCCTCACACTGGTATTCCAGAACGGGATCAATGGATGAACGTATGGGTGTGGGGTGAAGACAGTATCGATCGTGTACCAGATGACAGCGGAAAGCAGCGCGAAAAAAACGCCCTGGCGGTATGTGCCATACCAGGTCGCCAGCGCAATCGGTATCAGGAAAAATAGCGATGTGGAGATTTCATATCCCACAATGTAGTCCGCTATCGAAATGATGACGACCAGCAACAACGCGATTTCCCTTATCTCGTTGGGAGAGCGCTGATTAAGCACTTTATCGATATTGCGAAAATATTTCTTCATGACTTTTCTTATGTGCAATAGCCCATTGTAACAAGGGCCGGAACGACGCGTGGCACATGTCTGATATATTCCATTACAATCTCTTCCATGACCGAATTTCACGCCTTGGTCCCTGCCGCCGGTTTGGGCGCGCGCATGGCCAATACATTGCCCAAACAGTATCTGCCCCTGGCGGGGCAGCCGATGATCGCGCATGCGCTGAATACGCTGTGCTCCAGCCCGGATATCTCCACGGTGTTCGTGGTGCTCGCTCCCAAGGACACCCTGTTTCATACCTATGACTGGTCGCGTTTCGGCGATAAGCTGCAGCCCTTGTTCTGCGGCGGGGAGCGGCGCTCGGATACGGTGCTGAACGGTTTAATGGCCTCCGAGCTGGAGCCGGATGATTGGGTGCTGGTGCACGATGCGGCGCGACCCTGTCTGACACAGGCTCATCTGGACAAACTGATCGCAGAATTACGCGACGATGAAGTGGGCGGCATACTCGCCGTGCCGGTGTCCGATACGCTGAAACGTGCCGATGCCCACGACCGCATCCTGCGCACCGAGAACCGCGAGCAATTGTGGCAGGCGCAGACGCCGCAGATGTTCCGCGCCGGGCTGTTGACGCAGGCATTGCAGCAGCCCAGCCGCTTTACGGATGAGGCGTCTGCGGTAGAGGCGCTGGGCTTGCATCCAAAACTGGTGTTGAGCGAACCGACCAATTTCAAAGTGACCTATCCGCAGGATTTGCTGCTTGCGGAGTTGTTGCTGACTCGACAGGGGAAATGAACATGCGTATAGGCCAAGGTTACGATGTGCATCAACTGGTAGCAGGCCGCAAGCTGATCATCGGCGGGGTGGAGATCCCCTATGAAAAAGGTTTGCTCGGCCATTCCGACGCGGACGTGCTGCTGCACGCGATCTGCGATGCGCTGCTGGGCGCGGCGGCGCTGGGCGACATCGGGCGGCATTTCGCCGACACCGAAGCCAAATACAAGAACATCGACAGCCGCATCCTGTTGCGCGAATCGCTGCACCTGGTGCGCGAGCAGGGTTATCGTGTCGGCAATGTGGATGCGACCATCATCGCCCAGGCACCGAAGATGGCGCCGCATATCTTTCAGATGGCGGAGAACATTGCCGCCGACCTGCGCGTGGAGAAAAGCGCCGTCAACGTGAAGGCGACCACCACCGAAAAACTGGGCCTGACCGGGCGCGGCGAGGGGATCGCGGCGCAGGCGGTGGTGTTGCTGATTGCCGATGTTGCTTGATTTGATGATGTGGTCACGTAGGGCGGGTTCCACCCGCCGATTCAGGCTGTCGGGCATAGCCCGACCTACATTTTGATGCGCATACTCGCGCTGGATACCTCCACCGAATATTGTTCGGTCGCGCTGTGGCAGGATGGCGCGGTCGTGGAACATTGCGAACTGGCCGGGCAGAAACATTCCGAAATGTTGATGGGGATGCTGGATGCGCTGTTGAACGAGGCAGGAGTCAAGCTGGCACAAGTCGATGGCATCGCGTTTGGCAAAGGGCCGGGTTCGTTCACCGGCGTGCGCATCGCTTGCGGCGCGGCGCAAGGCTTGGCGCTCGGCGCGAATCTGCCTGTGGCCGGCGTGTGCACGCTGGAAGCGTTGGCAGAAGCCTCCGGCAAATCGCGCGTGATCGCCGCGCTGGATGCGCGCATGGGCGAGGTTTATCATGCGGCGTATGAAAAGCATGATGATGCCTGGACGACGGTGAGCGATCCGTGTCTGTGCAAACCGGAAGATGCGCCTGCAGTGCCGGGGAAAGACTGGTTCGGCGTTGGCAGCGGCTTCGCGATGCATGGCAAGGCATTGGAAGAAAGATACGCCGGACAGTTGCTTGGCATGGATGGAAGCATGGTGCCGCAGGCCGCTGCGATAGCCGTACTCGGCGCAGCGCAATTCGCGCTTGGGCGCGGCGTGGATGCGGCAGAAGCCTTGCCGCTGTACCTGCGCGACAAGGTGGCACTGAAGACTAGCGAAAGAGTGCAGCGTTGATGCGTGACATGATGCTGGCCGATGTGGATGCGGTGCTCGCCATCGAGCAGGCGGTGCAAGCTTACCCGTGGACGGGCGCTAATTTCAATGATGCGCTGAGCCACGGCTATGTGTGTCGCGTGGACGATCAAAACGGCGAAATACGTGGCTATGCTGTGCTGATGCCGGTGCTGGATGAGGCCGAATTGCTGAACATCGGTGTTTCTGCGTTGCAACAACGCAAAGGATTGGGACGCGCGTTGTTGTGTGAAATGCTCGATCTTGCGCGTAAAAAAAATATTCGCCGCGTATTTCTTGAAGTGCGCGCTTCCAATGCCGCCGCGCTTGCCTTGTATCGGAGTACCGGTTTCGGCGGGATCGGCGTGCGGCGCGGCTATTACCAGAATGCGAACGGCTGCGAGGATGCCATCACGATGGCGTGCGATACGAAAAACTTTTGTCCGGGCACCCGTTTGACGGGTGAGATAAGTGGATAAACGTGAGGCGATGCTTCGGGAGTTGAATCTGTATCCGCAATGGCTGCGGCGCAATCAGGCTGCACCGATTGCGGCAGAACAGAGCGGGCCGATCACTGAACTGGTTGGAGTGGCTGTTCCGGCTGCTGTCGTTGCGCCAACACCCCTTGTTCCGCCTTTGGCACGGTCTGTGGTCCTAAGCGAAGAGAATGGGTCAGCCCGAACGGTAAAAAGTAATATTCAAACTGGTTTATCTGCCGCTACCCCGGCATCTCAAGCCGATAAACTCGACTGGACAGAACTTAAGCAGCAAGTTCGCGACTGCACCGCCTGCAGGCTGCGTGCAGGATGCACGCAAACGGTGTTCGGCGTGGGCGACGAGAAAGCCGGCTGGCTGTTCGTTGGCGAAGGGCCGGGGGCGGACGAGGATGCACAGGGTGAACCGTTCGTGGGACAGGCGGGCAAGCTGCTGGACAACATGCTGATGGCGATCAAGCTGAAGCGCGGCAATAATGTCTATATCGCCAACATCGTCAAGTGCCGTCCTCCCGGCAACCGCAATCCTGAAGCGGACGAGATCGCGACCTGCCTGCCGTATCTGCAGCGCCAGATCGCACTGATACAACCCAAGCTGATCGTGGCTTTGGGCAAGGTCGCCTCGAATGCGCTGCTGGGTAAGGACGCAACGCTGGCCAGTCTGCGCGGCAAGCTGCACGACTATCGCGGCATACCGCTGATAGTCACCTACCATCCGGCATACTTGCTGCGTACACCGTCGGAAAAAGCCAAAGCGTGGCAGGATCTGTGTTTTGCGGTGCGGGCACGAGACGGTGAGGCGTAGCCTTATGGTGCGGGACAACCAGCGACTTGGCGGGTGTTGTTTGCTCGCCTATAACCAGCCACTTGGTTGCCGATGTTTGGCGACCTAGTGGAATGGCTAGGAGTTGCATCAGTCGAATGGCTGGTAGTTCCATCAGTGCCCGCTGCGCACCTCCAGCAGAAATCGGCCGACTGTGCGGAAAAGTCAAGGAGGTGCGGGCGCGACACGGTGAGGCGTAGCTTTTTGATAAAACTGCCAGTCATCGGAGTAACCCGGTAAAGACGCTTGCAAGCCATTGGTTATGACCTTTTACCCGAGTCATAAAAACTGGATTGACACCGGGTTTTCTACATCTGCCCCTGATCCTGGTCATGCCCATGGCGCCTGTACAGCGCAGCCATGATGCCGGACAGCAGCATGCCGAACACCACGATGATGATGTAGATGTTGAGGCTCAGCTTTTCCATCAGCGCGTACAGTCCCAGCATCGCAAAAATGCTCAGGTTCTCGTTGAAGTTCTGTACTGCGATAGAACTGCCCGATCCCATCAGCAAGTGGCCGCGGTGTTGCAGCAGCGCGTTCATCGGCACGACAAAATAGCCGCCCATCGCACCGATCGCGATCAACAGCAAGGTTGCCAGCGTGCTGTTGGTGATCGGGATCATCACCAGCACCATCAGCCCCATCGCGATGCCGACTGGCAGCACTTTCACCGAGTTTTGCAGCTTGACGAATTTCGCCGCCAGCACTGCGCCGATCGCGATGCCGACCGCGACCCAGGCCGTCAATGCCGCTGCGTGAGCCATGTCGTAATTCAATGCGATCGCCGCCCAGCTGAGCACCAGCAGGCGCAGCGTGGCGCCGATACCCCAGAACAAAGTGGTGACGGCAAGCGAGACTTGTCCCAGCGGATCTTTCCACAACAGCCGGAAGCAGTGCAAAAAATCCCTGGCCAGAAAGATCGGATTGCGGCTGAGCGGCTTGTGGTCGATCGCCACGCGCGGGATATAGAGATTGAACCAGGCAGCGAGGATGTAAATTCCGGCGATGACGGCGATCGCCAGTTCCGGCGGGGTGTCGATGCCGGTGTCGATCAACGGCACGTCCCACCACTTCAGCATGGGCTCGGCGATGGCCGGACTGATCAATATGCCGCCGAGGACCGCGCCCAGAACAATGGCAAGCACCGTCAGGCCTTCCATCCAGCTGTTCGCCAGCACCAATTGTTCCGCGGGCAGATATTCGGTAAGGATGCCATATTTGGCGGGCGAATACGTCGCCGCACCCAGGCCGACCAAGCCATAGGCGAGCAACGGATCGACCCCGAACAGCATCGCGATGCAGCCCAGGATCTTGATGTTGTTGCTGATGAACATCACGCGCCCCTTGGGCAGCGAGTCGGCGAATGCCCCGACGAAAGGGGCCAGAATGATGTAAGAGAAGATGAAGGCTTCCTGCAATACCGGTGTGTACCAGCTGGGCGCCTGCAGGGATTGCAACAGTGCAATGGCGGCAAACAGCAGCGCATTGTCCGCGAGCGCGGAAAAGAACTGCGCCGCGAGGATGGTATAAAAACCGCGATTCATGTTCTTTCGGCGGAGACTAATGTGCGTAGCACGTTAAAGGCTGCAACGCAGTCTGGCCGTAGCCAAAAGAAGTGCGCCGCGAGGATGATGTAGAAACCGAGATTCATTCAGCAGGTGTTATTTTTTTCAGGCTGTTTTATAACACGAAAGTATTGCCCCTGCTATCATTCATTCCTTATGCAGATACTCTTGCGGTAAGTCAGTTTTCATGGCACGCCCCATACAAGCACATATCGATCTGAGCGCGCTGGAGAATAATCTCCATGTGGCGCGAAGAGCCACTTCTTCCCGCCTGATGTCCGTCATCAAGGCGGATGGGTATGGCCATGGATTGATGCGTGTCGCCGAAGCGCTGGCCAAGACGGATGGCTACGCGCTGCTGAATATCCAGGATGCGGTGCGTCTGCGCGATTCGGGCTTCCGCCAGGCCATTTTGTTGCTGGAAGGTTTTTTCGGCGCGGAAGAATTGCCGGTCATCGCGGAATATGATCTGTCTTGCGTGATCCACAATGCGGCGCAGATAGCGATGCTGGATGGTTATCCCGGAAGAGGGATGCTGGATATCTGGCTCAAGGTAAACAGCGGCATGAACCGCCTGGGTTTCCCGCCGCAGCAGGTGGCGCAGGTGATGGAGCAATTGCGCCGCCATCGCGCGGTGCGCGACATCACGCTGATGACACATTTCGCCAACGCTGACGAGGCACGCGGCGTGGCCGAGCCGCTCGCCTTGTTCAACGATGTCGCTGCGCCTTATCGCGTGGCGCGTTCACTGGCGAATTCCGCCGCCTTGCTGCGCTATCCGGCTACCCACGCCGACTGGGTGCGCCCCGGCATCATGCTGTATGGCGCATCACCGTTCGCTGACGTCAGCGCGCAACAACTCGGACTGAAACCCGTGATGACCCTGAGCAGCCGCATCATCGCCACGCAGCAACTGCGCGCCGGCGACGAGGTCGGCTACGGCGCGCTGTTCCGTGCCGGACATGCGATGCGCATCGGCATCGTCGCCTGCGGTTATGCCGACGGTTATCCGCGCCAGAGCGGAAGGGTGGAGCCGGAGGCTCCGGGTACCCACCGGCCTACCCCCGGCGGGTATGCGACTAACGGCACGCCGGTACTGGTTGATGGACAGCGTACGCGAACGCTCGGGCGTGTCTCGATGGACATGCTGTATGTGGACTTGAGCAACTTGCCGCAGACCGATGCCGGCAGCCGTGTGGTGTTGTGGGGCGAGGGGATGCCGATCGAAGAAGTCGCGCGTGCGGCCGGAACGGTCAGTTATGAATTGATGTGTGCGCTGACCCCGCGCGTACGTATCGTGACTTGAGAGTACGGAGTAACAAATGTTAGCCATCATCGGCGGCAGCGGCGTATACAACATCGAGGGTCTGGCGAACACGCGCTGGGTGAAGGCGGTTTCCTCATTCGGCGGGCCGTCGGATGAAGTGCTGATCGGCGAGTTGAACGGCCAGCCCATCGCCTTCCTGCCGCGCCACGGGCGCGGGCACAAGATACCGCCGTCGGACATCAACTACCGCGCCAACATCGACGCGCTCAAGCGCCTCGGCGTGACCGACATCGTGTCGGTGAGCGCGGTCGGTTCGCTGCGCGAGCATCTCACGCCGGGCATGTTCGTCATCGTCGACCAGTTCATCGACCGCACCTTCGCGCGCGAAAA
>DHIV01000006.1:22699-40976 GCA_002403995.1 Gallionella sp. UBA4737
GGCGGCACCTATCTGGTGATGGAAGGCCCGCAGTTCTCCAGCCTCGCGGAATCCGAGCTGTACCGCTCGTGGCAGTGCGACGTGATCGGCATGACCAACATGCCGGAAGCCAAGCTCGCGCGCGAAGCCGAGATCTGCTACGCCACCGTCGCGATGGTGACCGACTACGACTGCTGGCATCCCAATCATGATGACGTGACGGTGGATGCGATCGTGAAAGTATTACTGGCAAACGCCGACAAGGCGCGCGCGCTGGTGAAGAGCGTCGCGCCTCGTATCCATTCCGATGCAAGCGCTGGTGAGTGCGGTTGCCGCAGCGCGTTGCAACACGCGATCATCACTGCGCCCGAAGCACGCGATGCGGCGATGATCGAGAAGCTGTCCGCTATCGCCGGGCGGATGTTGAAATGATAATTGTAGGAGCGGGCCATGCCCGCGAACAGACTTATCGCGGGCATGGCCCGCTCCTACAAATGATGTATAGCAATTTGCTCTCTGAATAGTAAGGAAGCGATATGACGATAAAATCCAAAATTAGAACCGTTCCCCACTATCCCAAGCAGGGCATCCAGTTCCGCGACATCACCACGCTGCTCAAGGACCCGGCAGGTTTTCGCGCCACCGTGGATGAACTGGTGGCCCGCTACAAGGACGTGAAGATCGACAAGATCGCCGGCATCGAGTCCCGAGGTTTTATTTTGGGCGCGCCGCTGGCTTACGCGCTGAACAAGGGCTTCATCCCGATCCGCAAAAAAGGCAAGTTGCCCGCCGCAACCATAGGCCACGACTACGCACTCGAATACGGCACCGACCGCATCGAGATCCACACCGATGCGATCCAAAAAGGCGACCGCGTGCTGCTGGTGGACGACCTGATCGCCACCGGCGGCACCGCGGAAGCCGCCTGCACGCTGATAGCCAAGATGGGCGGCAAGATCGTCGAATGCTGCTTCATCATAGACCTGCCGGACATTGGCGGACGCGCGCGGCTGGAGAAGCATGGCCATAAAGTTTTCGCGCTGTGCGAGTTTGAGGGAGATTAGTGAAAAATGAGTAAAAAAATAATTCAAGAATTAACTTCAATTCAAGGACTAAAAATTGAATGTCCTAGCTGCTCCGAAGAATTTTCCTTAAAGCGTGGGAAACTTTTCAATATGTATGATGCATATCCGCCAAATGTTCTGAAAATATTGAAAGAGCGGATGGTGTCTGTAAATTTGTTAAGGAGAGAGCTGGACGAAAGAAAGAGCCTTCTAGTAGAAAATAAAAAGAAAAAACCTGAGAAAATTGAAACATCTGCTCGCGCCAGTAATTTTGGGAAGATTAGCGAGCAAATATTACCTGCCTTCATTACGTTCCCTTATAAACAAGAAGAATGCCGAGTTTTGCTCATGCCAATTGATTACTTGGTTTTTGCAGGTATTGCAAAAAATAATAAAGTAGAACAAATAAAATTCGTAGATGTTAAAACTGGTCAAGGTCAGCTTGATAAAAGACAGCGCCAAATCCAAGATCGTATCTTGGAAGGAAAAATTAAACACAAGGTGATAGATTGAGCACGCTGACGAAAACTATCGAAGGCGTACAGGAAATACTCGTTATTTGTCCTTGTTGTGGCGATATTTTTCGACTTGTAGATGGAAAACTGATATTCCCAAAAAAACCTCCCAAGGCTTGTGAGTACCTCAATCTTGTTGGGCTTGAAAATAAGCTTGCCAGAGAAGATGGTTTATTAAGCTCTTCAGAATTTGAGTTTGATGAAGCGCTAAATGCGCAGAGGCAGCAACTAACAGAGCAGGGGCGAAAGCAAGCAAAACAATCATTAAAGGAAATTGATCCAATATTTTCGGGGGCTGGAGTTGATCCGCAAGACGTTAAAGTCATCTTCGATCCAGTTGAATACGTGGTATTTCACGGGCTTGCATCTGAAAGTGGAGTTCAGTTTATCGAGTTTATTAGCAGGTCTCCCAATAGTAAAAGACAAGAAGCGTTAATTGAATCAATTAGTAAAACCATAAAAAATGGCGATGTTGAATTTGAAACACTCCGCATGCGAAATGATGGTTCGTTTGACGTGGAAGTGGGTGGCGTGAAAAAGATTACAGCAAAGACAATTGCTAAAAATGAGCGAGAATATTTAGAAGAGCCTGTTTATGATGATGAGTTGGATTCGATGTTGGACGAAGCACGACATCATAATTCTCACGAGAATTGATTCGATATATTGTTCAGTAAGCGAAAAGTTCTATGAAAATCAACGGTACCCCCTATCGCACCATCTGGCCCACCGCCGACAACCAAGCGGTGGAGATCATCGACCAGACCAAGCTCCCGCACATCTTCACCACGCTGCGCCTGGACACGATGCGCGATGCGGAGCGCGCGATCAAGGATATGCAAGTGCGCGGCGCGCCGCTGATCGGCGTGACGGGGGCCTATGGTGTGGCGTTGTCTATGAAGCATCATGCTTCGGATGCGGCTCTGAAGGCGAGCTGCGACATGTTGCTAAAGGCGCGTCCGACGGCGGTGAACCTGCGCTGGGGTGTGGAACGGATGCGCGCTTTTCTTTCGCCTCTGCCTGAAAGCGAACGCGCTGCGGCGGCGTGGCAGGAAGCGGCGCGCATCGCCGACGAGGATGTGAAAATCAATGCGAGCATAGGCCAGTATGGCAGCGAGTTGATCAGCGCGATGCATGAAAAGAACAATGACACTGTGAACATCCTCACCCATTGCAACGCCGGCTGGCTGGCGACGGTGGACTGGGGCACGGCGCTGGCGCCGATCTACAAGGCGTTCGACGCGGGCATCCCTTTGCATGTATGGGTGGACGAGACCCGCCCGCGCAACCAGGGCGCGAGCCTCACCGCGTGGGAACTGGGCCAGCACGGCGTGCCGCATACGGTGATCGCGGACAACACCGGCGGGCATCTGATGCAGCACGGCATGGTGGACATGGCCATCGTCGGCTGCGACCGCGTCACCGCGCGCGGCGATGTGTGCAACAAGATCGGTACCTATTTGAAAGCACTGGCCGCGCATGACAACGGCGTGCCATTCTACGTCGCGCTGCCGACGCCGACGATAGACTGGACGCTGCAGGACGGCGTGAAGGAAATCCCCATCGAGGAACGCGCGGCGGAAGAGGTGACGCATATCTCCGGGCTGTGCGAGGATGGGCAGGTGCGCACGGTGCGGCTTACCCCAGAAAATTCGCGCGCCGCCAACTACGGCTTCGACGTGACCCCGGCGCGGTTGGTGACGGGGTTGATCACCGAGCGCGGCGTGGTGGCGGCGGAAGCGGGGGCGATGCGGGTGCTGAATTAACGCAGGTCGGTATGTATACCGACCGAATGGATTTCACGCGGAGTCGCGGAGACGCAGAGGAAATGCAAAGCAGAAGCGGAGTTGATTTTCTCCGCGGCTCCGCGTGATAACCAGAACTTTCTTGGTGCTTTATCCCAACTTGAGGGGTTTTTGTAAATGAACGAAAACGAATTCCGTAGCGAACTGTTGCGCATTGCGAAGTGCCTGGATGAGCAGGGTCTGAACCGCGGCACATCCGGCAATCTTTCCGCGAGATACGGCGAGGGTATGCTGATCACGCCTTCCGGCATGGGCGCGGAGGGACTCAGTGAAGACGATATCGTGTTCGTGCACATGGACGGGACATCGCGCGGACGCTGGCAACCTTCCAGCGAGTGGCTGTTCCATCGCGATATATTCGCGCAGCGCGCGGATGCGGGCGCGGTAGTGCATACCCATTCGGTCGCGGCGACCGCACTGGCCTGTTTGCGCAAGGACATCCCGCCATTCCACTACATGATCGCGTTGATCGGCGGCGACAATATCCGCTGCGCGCAGTACGCGACCTTCGGCACGCAGGAATTATCCGACAACGCGCTGATCGCACTGAAAGACCGCAAGGCCTGCCTGCTGGCGAACCACGGCATGATCGCGGCGGGCAAAGATCTTCATGAAGCGTTCAAGATCACCGTCGAAGTCGAGACGCTCAGCGAGATGTATCTGCGCGCATTGCAGGCCGGGGAGCCGGTGTTGCTGACGGCGGAGGAATTCCGAGCGGCTCAGGAACGGTTCGCCAGCTATGGCAAACCGTCGCGCGGCTAAAGACATACAGGGCGGCACAACGCATGGCAAAAGACCCGACCGATTACAGCACCGTCGATTTCATCCCGCCCGAGCTGAACGTGACGCGCGGGCAGGTGTTGATGGACCGCCAACGCCATATCGCGATCGTCGCGAAGCGGGGCAAGGCCAGTGCGCATCTTGTGCACGTGAAGTCGGGTGTGTTGAAGTTGACCAGGCACACCGCCGGAGAAATCATTGCAGAGTGGTCGGATGCCGACTATCCGTTCGACCGGGCGGTGGCCAGGTTGCTGGAACTGGGCAAGCAGCACGGCATCACCGATGCGGCGCGCGATGCGCTGGAAGAGCTGGTCAGGGCGGGCCGCGAGCCCAGGCAACATAAGCTGTTTGGCTGACATGCCGATCGGGAAAACCGCTTCATTCACGAAGCCGTTTGGCCTCTGGCAGATATCTCCATGAAGAGAAGCTTCAGCCGGAATTTGGTGTCCTCGACAGGAATCGAACCTGTAATTGACCCTTAGGAGGGGCCGGTTATATCCATTTAACTACGGGGACAGCGGGGCGCATTCTAACGGAAATTCGCAGCAATCAAAACCGCCACGCTGGTATCATGCGCGCATTGAGTGATGCCCCGGCGTTTGAGGAGTGTGAAATGAAATGGTTCGCGGTTGTTGCGGCGCTGGTTGTCTTCGCCGCGTTGTTCGTGGCGCGCGCGGCGCGCTCCGGCGAGTTGCCGGAAGTGGGCAAGCCCGCTCCGGATTTCAATCTGCCCGACCAGAACGGCAAGCAGCACACCCTGCAGGATTATCGCGGCAAGTGGCTGGTGCTGTATTTCTATCCCAAGGACGATACGCCGGGCTGCACGCAGGAAGCCTGCGCGTTCCGCGACGACCTCAACCAGATCACCGGGCTCGGCGCGCAAGTGGTGGGCGTGAGCGTGGACGATACCGACAGCCACGCGGAATTCGCCAAGAAATATCACCTGCCATTCCCGCTGCTGGCCGACAAGAGCACCGAAACGGCGGCGCGGTATGGCGCGCTGATGAATTTATGGCTGATCAAGTTCGCGCGGCGCTATACTTTTCTGATCGACCCGCAAGGCAACATCGGCAAAGTGTATCTGAGTGTGGAAACCTCGCGTCACTCAAAGCAGATTATCGATGATCTGAAAAAAGTAACATCGGGAGCAAAACTGTAATTCCGGTTTGCGTTACAAATGAAAATAACTTTAGAGGAATGTCCGAAAAACTTTTTGCCGGGCACCCGTAGGAGCGGGCCATGCCCGCGAAAAAGTGTTCGCGGGCACGAAAAACTATTGTCCGGGCACCCGCATGGCCCGCTCCTGCATTCCATCTAGACTACATTCGACTGTTTTTATCAACTTATCTTTTCAGAAAAAATAATCTATGCCGTTTATCACTTTGGACAAGGCGTGTCTCGCCTTCGGTCACGTCGCATTACTCGATCATGCCGATTTTCAACTCGATGAGGGCGAGCGCGTCGGGCTGATCGGGCGCAATGGCGGCGGCAAGTCCAGCATGATGCGCGTGCTCGCAGCCCAAGGAAATCTCGATGACGGTCTGGTGTGGCGCCAGCCTGCCGCGCGCATCTGCTACGTCAGCCAGGAACCGGTGCTGGATGCCGATGACACGGTGTTCGATGCCGTGGCGAAAGGTTTGGGCAAGCTGCAAAAGCTGCTGCACGATTATCATCATGTGTCGCATCAACTCTCCGAACCGGACGCGGACTTCGACAAGCTGCTGGAAGAGATGCAACACTTGCAGACTCAATTGGAATCACAAGACGGCTGGTCGGTGCAGGCGCGCATCGAGACCGCGATCACCAAGCTCGATCTGGATCCTGACAAACGTATCGGTGAAATGTCCGGCGGGCAGCGCAAGCGCGTCGCGCTGGCGCAGGCGCTGGTGGCCGAACCGGATGTGCTGATCCTGGACGAACCGACCAACCATCTGGATTTCGCCTCGATTGAATGGCTGGAAGGGCTGCTGAATAATTTCATAGGCAGCGTGCTGTTCGTCACGCATGACCGGCGTTTTCTGGACAACGTCGCGACGCGCATCGTCGAACTGGATAGAGGCAAGCTGGCGAGTTTCCCCGGCAACTTCTCCGCTTATCAGGCGATCAAGGAACGCATGCTGAGCGACGAGGCGGTGGTGAATGCCAAGTTCGACAAGGTGCTGGCACAGGAGGAAGTATGGATACGCCAGGGCGTCAAAGCCCGCCGTGTACGCAACGAAGGCCGCGTATTGCGCCTTGAGCAGTTGCGCCGCGACCGCGCCGCGCGCCGCGAAAAGGTCGGCAAGGTCGAGATGAGCGTGGATACCGGCGAGCGTTCCGGCAAGCTGGTGGCGGAATTAAGCAACGTTTGCAAATCGTATGGCGGGCGCAAGATCATCGATGATTTTTCCTGCCGCATCCAGCGCGGCGACAAGATCGGTCTGCTGGGGCCGAACGGCTGCGGCAAGAGCACGCTGCTCAAGATCATCCTCGGCGAGCTGCCGCCCGACAAGGGACAGGTGAAGCTGGGCACGAAGATCTCGGTGGCCTATTTCGACCAGCTGCGCGCGCAACTCGATGACGACGCGACGCTGGCCGACACCATCAGCCAGGGCTCGGATTTTGTCGAGATCGGCGGACAGAAGAAACACGTGATCAGCTATCTCGGCGACTTCCTGTTCGCGCCGGAACGCGCACGTTCGCCGGTCAAGAGCTGCTCGGGCGGCGAGCGCAACCGATTGTTATTGGCAAGGCTGTTCACCCAACCGGCCAACGTGCTGGTGCTCGACGAGCCGACCAATGACCTCGACATCGAGACGCTGGAGCTGCTCGAAGAGCTGCTCGCGCAATATGACGGCACGCTGTTCCTGGTCAGCCATGACCGCGCCTTCCTGGATAACGTCGTGACGCAGGTGATCGCGTTCGAGGGCGACGGCAAGCTGATCGAATATGTCGGCGGTTACGAGGACTGGGTGCGGGTGAAGAAATATCAGGCATCGGTGGCGGCTGCCAAACCCGTTGTTTCTACGCCGCCGCGTGCGTCTGCCGCTCCAGTCGAAAAAGCGAAACCCGCCAGCAAACTCAGTTTCAAGGAAGCGCGCGAACTGGAAGAATTGCCCAAGCGCATCGAAGTGCTGGAGCGCGAGCAAGGCGACATCGCAGCGCAACTTGCCGATGGCACCATCTATCGCACCGATGCGAAACGCGCCAAGCAACTGCAAACGCGCAACGAGGAAATCGAGACGGAAGTGCTGGCCGGGATGGCGCGTTGGGAAGAACTGGAAAAACGCAAAAGCTAGATTGTTGGCCTAAGCAGCCAGCCCCACATAGATATTTTGCACGTCATCATCCGCATCAAGCGCTTCCAGAAATGCTTCGACTTCTTCGCGCTCGGCATCGTTCAGCGCTACCGTATTTTTTGGCCGGTAGCCCAACTGGGCAGACTGCACTGTGAAGCCGTGCTTCGGCAACGCGCGGCACACCGCATCCAGATCAGTCGGGTCGGTGAGAAATAGCGTCGCGCCGTTTTCGGCAGGCTCGAAATCCTGGGCGCCAGCCTCGATGGCTGCAAGCTCCGCGTCCGCATCCGGCGAAACCGGGCTTGCCTCGATCATTCCCTGATAGTTGAAGTTCCAGGAGACCGAACCCGAGGCGCCAAGTTGCCCTTTGCGAAATAACATGCGTATGTTGGGGTAAGTACGGTTGGCGTTGTCCGTCAGGCACTCGACGATCACCGGCACCTGGTGCGGCGCAAAACCCTCATAGGTAAGGCGTTCCAGGCTCATCCCTTCGGCCAGCAGGCCGGCGCCTTTTTTGATGGCACGCTCCAGGGTTTCGCGCGGCATAGATGCCTTTTTCGCCTGCTCGACCACCAGGCGCAAACGCGGATTCATGTCCGGATCGGCCCCGGCGCGGGCCGCGACCATGATTTCCTTGGACAGCTTGCCGAAAATGCGGCCCTTTGCATTGGCTGCAATCTCCTTGTGTCTGGCTTTCCACTGTGCGCCCATATCTACTCTCTTGTTGTTTTGGTGATGACTAAATCTATCTGGGGAAATCCCGTTGCTTATCTTGCCTCGACTGCTTCGATGCATCAATCGCCAGTGGCTACAATGAACTTATCTGCGAACAATACCCAACAGAATCCGGGAAGTCCACAAACCCGGGATTTTCCCCTGCTTAAAACACCCTGAATTTCAACTGCAAGGAAATCGCTCCATATAGCCTGTCTTTGTAGCTGGGCACAAACAACAGGTTTGCCCCGATGTTTTTGTACTCGATACTGGCAGTGGGTATGACCGCGATAAACCAGCCGCCATTCAGCATGTGCGGATAACCATCGATCGCTCCAACCACTGCGCCAAAACGAACAGGCCCCGATTCGAGCGGATGCCAATACCAGCCGACATAGCGTGAGTTTTGTCTGTCACTGTTATCGAATACCCCGAGCGTGACCGAACTCACTGTCGAAAAGCGGTATTCTCCCCCGAAGCCAAAATCGCTGTTGTTGAGCCCCTTGTCTTTCTGGAAGTGGTAGGAATAAAACCCGGGATTCAGCCAAAGCTCACTGACAGGCTTTGGCTCTACGATTGAAATAAAACCCGAGGTTTCAGCGGCAGATACCGCAGGGGATAAAGTCAGGCCGATGACAAGCAATGATTTGCGAACGGTATGGCGTGTCATTTTGGTAAACGGCGAGTTATGAGCACTTTGAATGATGGAAATCCGGATGTATCGGGATCCAATTGTTTTTTGAAGTAATGATTATATCGGTGAAAAGATGACCGCACCGGCTGGATGATGGCGCTACATCGCGAATCGTTGCGAAGACGATCATTCTGCAATGACAGGAGCGGGCGCAGAAACCGGCTTCTTCGGCGTGCGCACCAGCAGCAGCAACGGCAGCATCGCGACGAAATTGAGTGTGGCGAACCAGAAGCTGTCTATGTAGCCGATGTTCTGCGCCTGCTGCAGCACGGCCCGCGCGGCGAGGCGTATGCCTTGCGGATCGCTTGCGCCCAAGTGCAGCGGGGCGAGATAGCTGTGCAGCGCTTCGTTGTACGGCGTGATCGCGCCGCGCAGCAGGCTCCAGTTCTGCTGGGTGTCGCGCGAGAAATAGGTGACGAGTATCGAGATACCCAGCGCGGAACCCATGGCCCGGATCAGGCTGTAGATGCCAGCGGCCTCGGCGGCGGTCTCCTTGGGCAGCGTGGTGAACGCCAGTGTCGAGATCGGCACGAACACCAGTCCCATTCCGAAGCCTTGCAATATCATCGGCACGATCAGGTCGTTCGCCGTCATCTCGGCGGTGAAACTGGTCATCATGTAGTTCCCGGCTATGCTGCAAAGTATGCCGGTGAGGATGAAATTGCGCGGCGGGATCCTGCCGGAGAACTTGCCGACGAACATCATCACGAAGAACGATGCGATGCCGCGCGGCGCCATATACAGCCCGGCTTCGAAGGTTGGGTAGCCGAGGAAGTTCTGCAGGAACAGCGACTGCAACAGCATGCCGCCGAAGAAACCGATGCCGATGGCGGTCATGATCAGGCTGGCGACCAGAAAGTTGCGGTCTTTGAAGATGCGCAGATCGAACAGCGGATGGTGCTTGCCGGTGAGCGAGTACACGATGAAGAATATGATGGAGAACGTGGCGACGATGGCGGCGGCGACCAGCATCTGCGAACTGAACCAGTCGTCCTGGTTGCCGCGGTCCAGCACCAGTTGCACCGCGCCTATGCCCAGCGCCAGCGTGGCGAACCCCATCCAGTCCATGCGCCTTTCGCGCGTGGGCGTATCGTGCACGTAGCGCACCGCCAGGATGAAGGAAGCGATGCCCACGGGCAGGTTGATGTAGAAGGTCCAGCGCCAGCTGATATATTCGGTCAGCCATCCGCCCAGCGTAGGCCCCAGTATCGGCGCGACCATCACGCCCATCGCCCAGATCGCCATCGCCTTGCCGCGTTGCTCGCCGGGAAAGATCTGCAGCATGATGGATTGGGACAGCGGCACCAGCGAGGCGCCGAACACGCCTTGCAGGAAGCGGAACAGCACCATCTGTGCGAGGCTGGTTGCCATGCCGCACAATGCCGAAGTGGCGACGAAGCCGGCGATGCTGATCAGCAAAAATCGTTTCTGTCCGATGCGATCGGTGAAAAAGCCGGTGAGCGGCATGAAGATCGCCGACGCGATCAGATAAGAGGTGAGCACCCAGCTGATATTGTCCGGCGTGGCATCGAGCTGGCCCGCCATGTTGGGCAGCGCGACGTTGACGATGGTGGTGTCCAGCACCTGCATGATGGTCGCGGCCATCACGGCGATACTGGTCAGTACGCGGCTGGTGTTCATTGCGTTATCCTAAGCCGGGTGAGCCGGAATCAAAAAAATGTGTAGGGTGGATAAGCGCAGCGCATCCACCGAGATTCATGAAAACTTTCTGGTTGGTGGATGCGCTGCGCTTATCCACCCTACAATTGCCTTTCAGGATTTATTGCAGTTGCACGCTCACCGTCGCCGTCGCGCCGATGCGTAGCGGATGCTCGGCGTCGGTCGGGGCGAGCTTGATGCGCACCGGCACGCGCTGCGCGATCTTCACCCAGTTGCCGGTAGCATTTTGCGCCGGCAGCAGCGAGAAGGCCGTGCCGGTTCCGCCGCTCAGGCTTTCCACCGTTCCCTTGAAATGCTGGCCGGGATACATGTCGATCGTGATGTCCACGTCCTGGCCGGGATGGATGCCGGGCAACTCGGTTTCCTTGAAGTTGGCATCGATATGGAAACTGTTGCTGGCGATCAGCGCGAACAGCGGCTCGCCGACGCCGACCAGC
Source organism: Gallionella sp. UBA4737 (assembly GCA_002403995.1). Taxonomy (GTDB): domain Bacteria; phylum Pseudomonadota; class Gammaproteobacteria; order Burkholderiales; family Gallionellaceae; genus Gallionella. Next base: position 33,646 of record DHIV01000006.1, read on the forward strand.
GATCCCGCTGTCAGCGAGAGATTGCTGATCTGCCCGTCCTGTGCCGCCGTGACATGGGTATGCTCAAGATCGAGCTTGGCTTGCTCGATCGCGGCCTGTGCCTTCAGCACGTCGCCGCGCTCTTCCGGTTTCTGCGGCGTGGCGAGCGCCTTGGTCAGTTTGGCGCGCGCCTGTTCCAGCGCTGCCTGCAGGGACTGTGTTCGGGTCTTCGCGTCATCGAGGGTTTGCTGCGACAGGAAATGTTGTGCCACCAGTTCCCGGTCGCGCGCATAACTGGCCCGCGCATTGGCAAGATCGCTTTCCATCTGCGCAACCTGCGCGCGCGCAACGGACACCTCGGCGTTATCCTGCCGGGTGTTCTGTCTGGCCTGCGCCAGGTCAGCCTCTGCGCGTTGCAGCGCGATCGCGAACGGTTCCGGGTCGATGTCGAACAGCGCATCGCCTTTGCGCACTTGCTGGTTGTCCTTGATGTATACGGCCGTGACGCGCCCGGAGACCTGGGCCGCGACATTGACCACATCGGCGTTGATATAGGCATTCTCGGTGCTGCGCGTCAGCCCGGCGTAATGATAGAAGGCGTAGCCGCCCAGCAAGGCGATGAGCGCAAGCGCGATCGCGATTATTTTTTTGTTGCTTTTGACAAATTCCATTTGTGATTCCTTCAGCTACGGATTCTTTGCCAGTTTGTCGCGGATGCGGCCCAACACGTCGATACAGATGCCGATATTTTCCTTGCTTGAGCCGGACAGGATCTCCTTGCGCAGCTCGGCGGCATGACTGCGGATCAATTCCACCGCCTTTTTGCCGGCGGCGGAAAGATTCAGGTGTTTGACCCGCCGGTCGGTCTCGCTGCCGCAGCGCTTGAGCAATCCTTCCAGCTCCATGCGGTCGACCAGCCTGACCAGCGTCGCGGCTTCTATACCCATGTGTTGCGCCAGCTCGCGGTGCGTGCAGCCGTCGTTGCGCGACAGGTGCAATAGCAGCAGCCAGCGCGAATGGGAAAATCCCGAAGGCCGCAGCCGCCTGTCCAGTTCGATGCGCCAGGCGTGCGCGACCTGATGCAGCGATTCTGCGAATTGTTCATCCAGTGGTTTCATGGGGTTGTTCGTGCACTAATGATTAGTATGCTAACAATTTTTATACAAAACGGCTGATTTGTCCAGTACAGCCTTGCAATGAGCAGGGATTTATCGGGTGGCGTGAAGTATCTGCTATGGCGCGGCGCGGCCATGCACGAGCGGCATGATGTTATTTCGCGCTGCGTTCCGCTGCCTGCACGGTATTGGCTACCAGCATGGTGATGGTCATCGGGCCGACGCCGCCGGGGACGGGGGTGATCCAGCCGGCGACTTTTTTCGCCGAATCGAAATCCACATCGCCGCATAGCTTGCCATCAGCCATGCGGTTGATGCCGACGTCTATCACCGCGGCACCGGGCTTGATCATGTCGCCGGTGATCATCTTCGGTTTGCCGGTGGCGACGACGAGGATGTCGGCATCGCGGGTGAACTTGGCGAGGTCGACGGTCTTGGAGGTGCAGATCGTGACAGTGGCGTTGGCCTGCAATAACAGCAATGCCATCGGCTTGCCGACGATGTTGCTGCGGCCGACCACGACGGCGTGTTTGCCTTCGATGCTGACGCCGCATTTTTCCAGCAGCTTCATCGCGCCGTAAGGCGTGCAGGGCGCAAAGCGCATGTTACCGGTGACCAGCGCGCCGACGTTCACCGGATTGAAACCGTCCACGTCCTTGTCCGGGCTGATCGCTTCGAGCACCTTGTTGCTGGCTATGTGCTTGGGCACCGGCAGTTGCACCAGGATGCCATGTATCTTCGGGTCGGCATTCAGCGCGGCGATCTTCGCCAGCAGCACGGTTTCACTGGTGTCGGCGGGCAGCACGATGTGCTCGGAATGCAGGCCCAGTTCGGCGCAGGCTTTCACCTTGTTGGCGACATACACCTTGGAGGCGGGGTCTTCGCCGACGATGATGACCGCCAGCCCCGGCGTGATACCGCGCGCCTTCAGCGCATCGGCACGCACTTTCCATTCGGCGCGCACCTGCTGTGCAATGGTCTTTCCGTCTATGATCTTTGCCGTCATCGCTGCTCCTTAAATCGTTACACTCACCCTCTCCCCCGCCCCTCTCCCATGTGTGGGAGAGGGTGGCCGCAAGGCCGGGAGAGGGTTTACACATCGCATGAGGTCGTAGGGTGGATAAGCGTAGCGCATCCGCCATGTCCAATCAAAAATGTGGATGCGCTACGCTTATCCACCCTACATTAATTCTTCGAGAACAAATTTACCCTGAACTGGCATGGCCTACGTATATGAACAACCTGGGTTCATTCCGTTTTCAGAAGCTGGGTTTGTCCGGTGAGTCTTGATAGTTTTTGACTCCGGCCATGATCTCGGCACGTGCCTCTTCTATGCCGTACCAGCCGCCGATCTTCACCCACTTGTTGGGTTCGAGGTCTTTGTAGTGTTCGAAGAAATGGCTGATCTGCCTGAGCGTGATTTCCGGCAGCTCGGTGTAACTTTTCAGGTTGCGGTACAGCGTGGAGAGCTTGTCCACCGGCACGGCGAGCACCTTGGCATCCATGCCGGCTTCGTCTTCCATCTTCAACACCGCGAGCGGGCGGCAGCGCACCACCACGCCGGTATTCAGCGGCACGGGCGTGATCACCAGCACGTCCACCGGGTCGCCGTCGGCGGAAAGGGTGTGCGGGATATAGCCGTAGTTGCATGGATAATGCATCGCGGTGTTCATGAAACGGTCGACGAAGATCGCGCCGGATTCCTTATCCACTTCGTATTTCACCGGCTCCCCGTGCATCGGGATCTCGATGATGACGTTGAAATCGTCGGGCAGGTTTTTCCCGGAGGGGACTTTGTTCAAACTCATTATGCTGGGCCTTTTGGGGAAAAATTAAAGGCGCGAATTGTAGCATAGAGCCTGTGCCGAACTTCTGATGCGGGTATCTTCTCTAAATCCGAATCAGAAAAATCTAACTTAGTTCCATCAGGCCCTTCAATGGCCCAACGAATTTCTCGTAGTTGCGCCAACGCTCAACTGAGGTTTTATACATCTTCTGCCTGACTTGCCAAAGGCTTGCTGTGGTCATTCGACGTTCCATTTTGTGGAAATCCAGACAGCGTTCATCCCAATCCAGACCGATGAATTCCACAATTTTGCGGCTCCATTCTTCCTGATCTTTCACCAAAGCTTCGTATGGGACATCCAGGAATACGTCCGGCGGAAGGGTTGAACGCCAGTGAGCCATGAGGCGGTGATACTGGCGGTAGTAATGGGCCAGGTCTGCCAGATCGTTGGTGAAGTGGGCGCCAGAGAAACTCTGAAAATAGTTGGAAAGACAAGTATCAATTGGGTGGCGCTGGGTGTGGATGAAACGAGCGTTCGGAAACACTGAATGGATCAGCCCCAAGTAGGCAAAATCGCTTGGCATTTTATTCACCACAATCTTCGCATCAGTGGAAAAACTTGAAAGATGCCGAAAATATTCATCCGCCAATTTGATCAGCAAGTCCTTTTCCAACGTTGCTTCTCGTATGGTATTTTCATACTTGTTATATGCATTACTCCAAAATAACAACTCTCCCGCACCAAAAGCTTCCGGATGCGAGGCAACAATTTGTTCGAGCAGTGAAGTTCCTGAACGCGGCATCCCCACAATAAAAACCGGTCTTGCCGAAACAGAGCCCCCTTTGCTAACCAGTGACAGCTTCTCGCGATTATAAGTTCGAATCATGTCATCGACAAAAAGCTTCTGTCTTTGTCGATCATATTTGTGTGCGGCCAGTTTTAACAGCTTGTTGGCGCAACGGTAGTGTTCAAAGGCCTGGTCAAAGTCTTTCACATCATCGCAGAATTTGCCCATCGCAAAACGAAGGCGTGATTCCTGAAGCGGGTGAATGCCATTTCGAACGATAGTCTGCGCCTGAGATAGCCAGGCATCGTCGTCGTGGGTCATTTTGCGTAATCCGACAATATCAGCCAACGCCTCCGGCAGATTCGGTTTTATGGTCAGTGCGCGCTGATAATACGCATATGCCTCGTCGAACTTTCCCTTGAAGCCGGCGACCTGACCCAGGCCGACCAGCGCCTCCGCATAATCCGGTCGAATATGAAGCGCTTTTTGATAGCAGATTTCCGCCTCGTCCGGTTGACTTAGCAGCACAAGTATCTTGCCCAGATGGTTGAAGGATTCGGCAAAATCCGGCTTGAGTTTTATCGCCTGCCGAAAGCAGGCTTCAGCTTCTAAATGCCGGTCCGCAATAAAGAGTGCGCATCCGAGATTGTGATGCGCTTCGGGCAGATGAGGGGCCAGATTCACAGCATTTCGGGCATAAGTTTCGATTCCATCATACTGCCCACTTTCGATCAACGCCGAGCTTAAGTTGGTGTGCGCCATCGCATGCTTGGGGTTTAGTCTTATTGCCTTTAGATAGCATGAAATTGCCTGATTGTAATTCCGCCGAGCACAGCATTCATTGCCTTGGCCAAAGAGAAGTTCTGCTTCAGCAACTGTGCCGGGTGTTGGGGAAACTGAGACTTTTTCTGAATTGCCGCCAAACCATAAGTGCAAGAGAAGGACTCTGGCGGTTTCGTCAACAATTACTTTATCAAGGTTGTTTTCGACCAGCTTTGATTTAAAGACACTGACCAGTTTTGCTTTCTTGTAAACGTTCAAACCCAGATCGCGCGAAGCAGTTTTTGCATGAGTGAGCAACTTCTGCTTGGCATTGGACCAGGCATTTCCCTGATGGTTATTTTTTGCGTTCCGAATGATCTCCGATATGAATGATTGAGCTAAAAGTTCGCCTTCCCTGGTTGCAGAACTTGAATCGAACCAACTGTGAATCATGTTAACAAACCTTTCCGAGTCCTAAATTGATCAATCATCGCGGCCTTCACTACGCTCACGCTTAACACTACCGCATCGCTGTTATAAACCCCCAGCACTATAGTGAACGGCCAGCCGAGAGAACTACAGGGGTCAGGAGAATTACAGGAGTCAGCATCGAATAAATTTTAAAACTCAGGAGACTTAAAAAGCAATTTGATACTGACCCCTTTAGCACTACACCACTAGCAAAACAAGCTGCCTGCGCTTGTGCGAGAGCAGGGTAAAATGCGGGGAAACCTCAGGCACCGTCCCCGTATCACTCACTATTGTTTTCTATTGTTTTTTTCTTCTTTTTCTTGGACTGGGCGGGTTGACTGGTTTTGAGTGCCTCAACTTCTTTACGCAGAGCTTCTTCGCGTGACTGGGATTCTGCTAACTGCTTTTGCAGGGCATCTTGATCGGCCATCTTTTTCTGCATTTCATCTAATCGTGCATCAACATTCTTTTGCTTCTGTTCCTGTTCTTCCCGTTCCTTCTTTTGGCGATTATATTCGTCCGTTCGACGTTGCGTTTCAAGCCTTTGTTGCTCGATTTGCTGACGAGCCAATTCATTTTCCTGCTGCTGGCGTTTTAAAGCTTCGGCTTGCTGCTGACCTCCATAAATCATCTCATTGCCAGCATTAGTTCCTTGCCGCATTCCATCAATAAAGCCATCTCCATTTGCATAGAACGGCATTATTAAAATGGTTGTCAGAACGATTAACTTTGTCCAATAACTATGATTCATTTAGTATCCCCTAGTGATTATCGTTAATCAAAAATATACCCAAAGGTGTATTGGTCCAGTAGCTATAAAAAAGTGGTTGCAGTGGTTCAAGCTCTTTCAATGCCCTAAGCGGTTTCAACTGCTTTAGCCCTTTTAAAGATTCAAGTTGTGTCAGTGTGGTAGTGGCATTTTTAAAAAAACCAACACCATATCCTTCATGGTCATAAAGAATTCCTTGGTTGATCCATCCAAGATGCTTCCCATTAAATCCATAAATATTCGTTCCACTGATGTAAGCTACAGGAAGACCAGACCACATAAAGACCGTTGCTTCTTCATCGGTATCGACATAGGCCACTGCTTCACCTTGATGATCGAATATAGTGATCTCGGCGGCATAACCACATCTGCACAATAAAAATGCAGTAGCCAATAGGAGAATGGAGCTTCGTAAAAGCAATGACATTGTTTGAGTTATCAAGAAGAACTGCTCCTACTTTTCATGTCTGCATAGTCAGCGGCGCGCATCTTTTCCCAGTCCTCATCGGTAAACCACCCAGGACGTGGTGTCCCTTCCTCATATTCTGGTATGCCGGACTCGCTTTCTTTTTTGTTATAACGCTTTTGCTGCTCGTAGGATTCAAGTCTTTTATGCTTGGTCCAAACTTTTTCATGTTCGGTTTCCGCTGCAGCCTGCCATCGACAGACCGAGAAAAAATGGTGTTGAGCTTCTGTTGTGGGTTTTATTTTTCCACTATCAAGTGACTGGTAGAAATTACCATATTTTTTTAACAGAGCTCGTTCTTCATCAGTGAAGACAATGGCAGGCGGTTCCATATGAAATCATCCTATCAAGCGCGAATCAATGACTAACGCGGAGGTCACAGGCATTGCGCGGTTTTATCTCGCAGCGTCCTGTAGACAGAAGAATTATACGTCATCACTACGACACTTTGCTAAGGCGTCTTCTAGGCTCACGGTATTTGTTATCCTGAGAATCTCGCATTCATAAGCTGGCATAAGTGGAGTAGATATACCCTGACGTTTCAGTGAAATGAGATAGCTGATCCCGTCCCGCCCACATTTTCCGGCTTCAGCCTTCGCGCTTTTGACCGCGAGTTCGGCTAACCTCTTGGGGCTTGGGTCTTGGATATTGGGGGGAATGCTGGTGTAGATAACAACATCGATGCCATTGAAGTTCCGCAGACTCTCAACAACCACTCCGTTTGGGGCGGGTGTCGATGGCCGGACGTAATGTTTTTCGGAGCACTCATTTCTTGTTTCTCTTCTCCACAGTAAGTCTTCCGCCCTTTCAAGACTAACGCTTGCGTCCAGGACAAGAATTGTCGCTTGAACGCGGGAGCCGCCAGTCTTGATCGGAATAACTGTTGGGGCGTTGCTACGCGATGAACTTGAACGAGCGAATTCAATGCAGAAAGGGGTCTCAACCTCTTTCCTGTGCTCAATGATGAGTGGTTTGATTTCGCAGCCCTGATCTTCGATCAGTGAACCGTACGCGAGAATTCCAATGCTTGGCATGCCGCCTACCCTTAGACATATAACTATGGGCAACTTCCCCGTTCAGGTAACACGGGGGCTATTTGTTCAATGTTCCCTTAAATGCTGAAATTCGCCAGCTTCTTCGGTACCGCAACATTTTTCAGGCGCACATACTGCGGCAGGCCATCCTTGAACGGCGG
>DHIV01000006.1:41256-41923 GCA_002403995.1 Gallionella sp. UBA4737
TTCCATTTGTAGGGTTTGTCGGAGATGCGGTCGACAGTGGGCATCACCGCGTTCTGTCCCTTGATCGCCAGTTCCACTGCGGCCTTGCCCAGTGCGTAGGCCTGGTCCACATCGGTCTTCGATGCGATATGGCGCGCGGCGCGTTGCAGGTAATCGGCAACGGCCCAGTGGAATTTGTAGCCGAGCGCGTCCTTGACCATGTTGGCGACGACCGGCGCGGCACCGCCGAGCTGTGCATGGCCGAAGGCGTCGCGCGTGCCCTGTTCGGCGAGGAATTTCCCGTCCGGGTAATGGCAGCCTTCCGAGACCACCACGCTGCAATAGCCGTATTTCTTGACCTTCTCGTCCACCTTGGCGAGAAATTTCTTCTGGTCGAACTCGATCTCGGGGAACAGGATGACGACGGGGATGCCGTGGTCCTCGACCAGTCCGCCCGCCGCCGCGATCCAGCCGGCATGGCGGCCCATCACTTCCATGACGAATACCTTGGTCGAAGTCTTGGCCATGGAGGCGACGTCGTAGCTGGCTTCCAGCATGGAGACGGCGACGTATTTCGCGACCGAGCCGAAACCGGGGCAGCAGTCGGTGATCGGCAAGTCATTGTCCACGGTCTTGGGGACATGGATGGCCTGCACCGGGTAACCCAGTTTTTCGGAAAGCTGCGAGA
>DHIV01000133.1 GCA_002403995.1 Gallionella sp. UBA4737
TGCCCTCGAACAGAGTATCTACATATATCCATTCCCAACCACTCACCAATTCCTGAATCGTACCGGCGGCTGATAAAGCCCGCCCGAAGCGCGCACCAAGTCTTTAATAGATCTTGCGGCAAGCAGGTCGCGCGTCGCATCGCGCTTGTCGATGCCCAAATCCTCGGCGCGCTGGATCACTCCGCGGTCGCGCAGGTTCTCGACCATGCGCAAATCGCGGCCCAGGCCCATCTCCGTGTATCCCGCAACGCCGCGTATCGCCTGTTCGCGTTCTTCGGCATTGGCGCACAACAGCAGATTGGCGATGCCCTCCTCAGTGAGGATGTGGGTGACATCGTCGCCGTAGATCATCACCGGCGGGATCGGCATGTTTGCGAATTCAGCCAGCTTCCATGCATCGAGTTTATCGACGAAAGCGGGTTGCATGTGCTCGCGGAAAGTCTCGACCATCTGCACCACCAGCTTGCGCCCGCGCGGAATTCCAGGTTGCTGGCTTCGTCTCTGCTCGCCGGCTTTCAGCCAGGCCGGGCTGGCATGGCGCCGCCCTGCGGCATCCGCGCCCATGTTCGGCGCACCGCCGAAGCCCGAGATGCGATCCAGCGTGGCGGTCGAGCTGTTGCCTGCCATATCGATCTGCAGTGTCGAGCCGATGAACATATCGCAGGCATAGTGGCCTGCCGCCTGCGAGAACGCGCGGTTCGAGCGCATCGATCCATCCGGCCCGGTGAAGAACACATCGGGGCGCGCGGCGATGTAATCCTCCATGCCGAGCTCGGAGCCGAACGAGTGGATAGACTTCACAAAACCGGCCTCGATCGCGGGGATCATCGCGGGATGGGGGTTGAGTGCCCAGTGGCTGCAGATCTTGCCCTTCAGCCCGAGGCTCTCTGCATAAGTGGGCAGCAGCAATTCGATCGCGGCGGTGTCAAAACCGATGCCGTGATTCAGGCGCTGTACGCCATACTCGGCGTAGATGCCCTTGATCGCCATCATCGCCATCAGCACTTGTATCTCGGAGATCTGCGCCGGGTCGCGGGTGAACAGCGGCTCGATGAAATGCGGACGCGGGCTGGGAATCACGAAGTTCACCCAGTCGCCGGGGATATCCACGCGCGGCACCTTGTCCACCAGCTCGTTGACCTGCGCGATCACGATGCCGTTCTTGAACGCGGCGGCCTCGACGATCGCGGGCGTATCCTCGGTGTTAGGGCCGGTGTACAGATTGCCCTGTGCATCGGCGGATTGCGCGACCACCAGCGCGACATGCGGCGTGAGGTCGACGAAATAGCGGCTGAACAATTCGAGATAAGTGTGGATCGCGCCGATGCGTATCTGTCCTTTTCCCACCATGCGCGCCAGCCGCGCGGCCTGCGGGCCGGAGAACGAAAAGTCCACTTGCTCCGCGATGCCGAGCTCATACAGATCGAGATGCTCGGGTAGCGCCAGCACCGATTGCAGCATGTGCAATTTATTCACCCGCGCGGGGTCAACTTGTGTCAATGATTGCGCCAGAAAATCCGCCTGCTTCTGGTTGTTGCCCTCCAGGCACACGCGGTCACCTGGTTCGATCACGGCTTCGAGCAGGCGCACCGCCAGATCGGCACTCACCACCTTGTCGCACAGCGACGCACCCAGCGCTGATGCGGCGCGCTCCAGCTTGCGGTTGCGTCGCTGGCGTTCGTGATCCCAGATTTTTTCGGCGGGTTTGAACATGATTAATATTCGAAGCTGCCCCTTTTAGTTATAGTTCAACTGATATTGCATCCGGTAAACGGCGTGTTCACTCCTGCGCTTTCTCACCACCGGACATCTTGGCACGGTTTGACCTTATAAGTTGCAGCATGTTGTCGAGGTAGTTATTCGTCTTCTCTATGTCCTTGGAGAACATCTCCAGCAGTGTCGAGCCCTGCGCATTGAACCACTGGTACGCTTCAATGGCGTGGCCGATCTCGTCGTCGGTGAGTTCAAGATCCGACGGCCGCTTCGGGTGTGCTAGCCGATTACGAACCTTGACCGATTCCACCAGGCGGTTCCAGCCTAGGCAGTTCGTGTCGAATTCGAACGTCTGGTGAAACGCCTTGGCAAGCACCATGAATGAGAACTTGAGGTTAGGCTCGAACTTGAGGCGCATAGACGAGCCGTCCACTTTGCCGTTGTCCTTCAGCCCAAACGTGATCTCCTTGCAAATCAGTAGTTCATCAAGCGTAAGCGGTCCGTCCGGCCTGTAAGCCGCGAGCGCCAGCTGCTTCATGCCGTAAACGATGCCTTCGATGGTAGCGAACATGCTGCGAATCAGCATTCGCGCCTTTATTCTCGACACTTGGTCCGGTTGGACCCGAAACACACCCGCCGGATCCTCGACCGCGATCGATTTCAAGAGGTCGGTCACCTCGGCTTTGAGCGCTTCCTCCACGGCGACGAAGTTGTTGAGTATCTCGTCGTCCGGGATTTTTATTTTGGCCACCTGAAGCCGCTCCTTCAGCTCTTCGATATCAAGACGAAATGGGGTGTCCATGGATTATTCAAGAATTAAAGGGGCCTGCTTAACAATCGGGGACAGACCACGGTTTCATAATTGATCTGATATTTTCGGTAAATTTTTTTGATCATCATGCCTACTCTGTGAAGGACAGTTTATGCCCGCTCAATCCAGTAATTCGGCTCGCGGTGCTGGTGTGCCACCGCGATTACATAAACATGATCGCTTTCGACCGAGTACAGCAATTTATAGGGGAACCGACTTAATGTCAGCCGCCTGATGTCTCCCTGCTCTATTTGACACGACAATGGCCATGTCCGTATGCGCGGCAGAGCATCACGCACTTCTCCACGGAATTGGCTGCCGAGATGGGGAACTTGCCGGTTGTAATAACGTTCTGCCTCTTCAAATTCCTGCCTCGCTTCTGGCGAGAAGACCACTCGCATCAGAATTCCCCGAAAATTTCTTCTGCCGGTACACCTTTAACTTTTCCTGCACGATAGGCAGCAAGTCGCTTCTCCGCTTCTTCAAGCCAAACACGGTCAATTACAGGGTCTGGTTTATCGAGGCTATGCAAAATCTGGTCAACCAGGTCAAAACGCTCTGCGGGGTCGAGCTTTAATGCCTGTGCGACGATTTCCTGTTTTCCCATGACAATCTCCTTCAGTGCAAACTTCGTGTATCTTAACCCCAAAATTAATGGAGATCATTTTTTCTCCCAAGGCGCAAAGTCGATGGGGCGCTTCTTCCTCGGTTCCAAAGGTGTCATGAGTTCGCGGATGGCTACAAAAACCGCCTTGAACTGGATGTCGTATTTCTTTTCAAGTGCAGCCAGCTTACGGGACAGTTCGGCGTTTGAGGAAAGCATCTGCCGCAAACGCACGAAGGCGCGTACTACTTGAACGCTGGTTTCCACAGCGCGGGGAGAGTTAAGCACGCTGGCCGCCATGATGGCGCCGTGTTCGGTGAAAGCGTAAGGCAGGGTTGATGAAAATTTTAGCTTGGCGAGGTGGTCACAATTTGTGACCACCTCGGCTTTTTCGGGTGGAGTTAACTGAAACATAAAATCTTCAGGGAAGCGTTCTGCATTCCGCTTGACCGCCTGATTGAACACCTTTGTTCCAACACCATAGAGTTCTGCCAGATCGGCATCCAGCATGACCTTCTGACCACGGATAAGAAATATCCGCGATTCGATCTGCTCCACAGACGCAATCAACTTCTTGGCAATTGTTTTTTGAGCCACCAGCTTCTTGTCAGCCATTGTCTCTCCCCCTTCTACGGCATTCTACACAATCATGGTTGTTTCTCCATACACCAGAATTAAAGGGGGCAGGCTGAGCCCTTTAATTCGGGATAGACTGGAAAGACACACTTGAAGCGGGGCTCGCCTCGTCGATGAGCGTACTGGGGCCGTTCTATTCGAAAGTGGCGCCGGACATCACGCTTGCCTGGTCTCCGCCGCCAGCGAATTTGGATTTGGCGACAGCATCCGCAAAGCTGGTGCTCGCACAGACCATGTCCTCTCGCGAAAAAGTCTTCGAATCCGCGTATGATCAAGCTTTCACGACTTTTTCGGCGATAAGCACCGGACATCAAAGACGGGAAGCTAGGCAAATGGGGCGATGTCTCGCTGATACCAGCCTAGGTTCAATACCTTCGGAATATCACAAAGTCCATCGGCGAGTAGCGGATTTATCGTCAAGTAGAGGGAACATTATGAGCAACGTAAACGAGCGGCTGGCTATCATCAAGAATAATTATGCCGATGCAAACGACAATGAAGCAGCGGACTTGGCGAGTGCGAAAACGCCTGCACAGGTGACTGCCATCCAAGCCAACGTCGCGCAGGCGAGATGCGCCTATTACAGCGCGGTTGAGGCGATGCTTTCAAAATATGGCGCGGACGTCGAAAATGCCTATCAGAATGCCGTCGATGCGCAAAAAGCGGTTGCCGACGCGCGAAAAAAAGCCGCCGTAATCTCCGATCTGCTGGGGAAGCTGGTGAATGCGACAGACAAGGCAACAACGCTGCGCAACAAGGCGCACACGCTGGGCGAAGACCTCGCCATCCTCGCCAAAATGCGCAACGATGAGATCAATCCTGACGTGGTCACCTATACCACGCTGATCAACAAGGCGAGCACGCTGGAAGAAGGTCTCGCCATCCTCGCTGACATGCGCAACGATGAGATCAAGCCTGACGTGATCACCTATTCCATGCTGATCAACAAGGCACACACGCTGGAGGAAGGTCGCGCCATCCTCGCTGACATGCGCAACGATGGGATCAAGCCTGAAATGTCCAACTATATAAGGCTTCTCGAAAAGGCGCACACGCTGGAGGAAGGTCGCGCCATCCTCGCCGACATGCGCAACGATGGGATCAAGCCTAACGTGGTTACCTATAACACGCTGCTCAACAAGGCGCACACGCTGGACGAAGGTCGCGCCATCCTCGCCGAGATGCGCAACGATAAGATCAAGACTAACGTGGTCACCTATAACACGCTGCTCAACAAGGCGCACACGCTGGAGGAAGGTCGCGCCATCCTCGCCGACATGCGCAACGATAAGATCAAGCCTGACGTGGTCACCTATAACACGCTGCTCAACAAGGCGCACACGCTGGAGGAAGGTCGCGCCATCCTCGCCGACATGCGCAACGATGAGATCAAGCCTGACGTGGTCACCTATAACACGCTGCTCAACAAGACGAGCACGCTAGACGAAGGTCGCGCCATCCTCGCCGACATGCGCAACGATGAGATCAAGCCTGACGTGGTCACCTATAACACGCTGCGCAACAAGGCGCACACGCTGGACGAAGACTCCGCCATCCTCGCCGAGATGCGCTTCGACGAAATCAAGCCTAACGTGATCACCTATACCACGCTGATCAACAAGGCGCATACGCTGGAGGAAGGTCGCGCCATCCTCGCTGACATGCGCAACAATGAAATCAAGCCTGACATGACAACCCATGCCACGCTGCCCAACAAGGCGCACACGCTGACTGAACAAAGGTCGCACCTTTCTCGCCGACATGCGGAACGACGAGTTCAAGTCGACGTGGTCACCCAAACCGCGCTGACTGAACGAAGGTCGCACCTTCTTCGCCGACATGCGGAACGACGATATCAAGCCTGACGTGGTCACCTATAACAAATGTCTTCTGTTGGCGCTGCCGTATTCAAATATCACCTGTTACCGATAGCGGTTGCGCAAGCTGTGGAATTAAAGGGGCTGGGTTCGAATTTTTTTTCTGCATAAAAATTCGACCCCGGCCCCTCATCATTCCCGGCTACGTCCCGGCTTATTCTGGTTTCTTGGCCGGTGCTGCTGCTGGTGAGGCGGTGATTTCGATCTTGGCTTTTGCCATCATGCCGTCGACCAGTTTCTTGATGTTGTGGTCTTGCACCCTCTCGATCAGTTGTGGTTTGATTTGCTCGAAGGCGGGGACCGACTTGGCACGGGTATCTTCCAACAAGATCACATGATAGCCAAATTGCGTCTTGACCGGTTCAAGTGTGAATTTACCTTTTTCAAGCTTGGCGACGGCAGCACCGAATTCCGGCACCATGGCTCGCGGGTCGAACCAACCCAGATCGCCGCCCTTATCCTTCGAGCCTTGATCGGTTGAATATTCCTTGGCGAGACTGTCGAACAGCTTGGCATTCTTTTTCAGTTTGGCGATGATGGCCTTGGCATCGGCTTCCTTGGCCACCAGGATGTGGCGTGCCTTGTATTCGGTACCGGACATCTGTGCCTTGACCTTGTCGTACTCGGCTTTCAACATGTCGTCGCTGACCGGATTATTCTTTTTGTAGTCTTGGACAAAGGCGTTGGCCAGAATGGACTGCTGGGTCAGATTGACCTGGTCGGCCACTTCCGGCATCTTGTCCATGTTTTTCTTGATCGCTTCCTGGGATACCAGCAACTGCATGGCGAGTTGGTTGATGATGGCTTTGCGTGCTTCGGGGCTATCAGGCTGGCCCATCGCTGAACGCTGCCCGATCATCTGGTCGACACTACTCTTGCTGATCGGCGTGCCGTTTACGGTGGCGGCGATCTCTCCCGTTGCGGAAGTATTTCCGGTTTTGCTATTACAGGCGCCCAGGATCAACAGAGAAACTGCGCTTACCAACACTATGCGAGATTTAAAAGACATTATTTGCAAATCCTCAAAGGTAAATTAAAAAAACAACTTGAAATCAGAAGGTCGAATTCAGGCGTGCGGCCAGGGTATTCTACACAATCATGGCCGCTTCTCCAGTATCGCCAGCGCAATACCACCACGTATGGCTTTGGACGACTACTCCCTGGAGCAGCATCAGCCGACGATCGACCGGGTGAAATGCACGGGACATGTCGCCATGTATATAATGCCGCAACATCCCCACTTCCAGACCGCCCATGTACCAGAGTTACTTTGGCCTCGCCGAAGAGCCGTTCTCCATCGCGCCGGATCCCCGCTATCTCTACATGAGCCGGCGCCATCAGGAGGCGCTCGCGCATCTGCTTTATGGCGTGAATGCCGGCGGCGGGTTTGTGTTGCTCACGGGTGAAGTGGGCGCCGGCAAAACCACGGTGTGCCGTTGCCTGCTTGAGCAGATCCCGGAATCCTGCGATGTGGCCTACATCTTCAATCCCAAGCTGACGGTAGAGGAACTGCTCTCGACCATCTGCGCCGAATTCGGCATCACCTGCCCGCCCGGCAACACCAGCGTCAAGGTATATATCGATCGCATCAATGCCTATCTGCTCGACGCCCATGCCAGGGGCAGGCATACGGTGCTGATCATCGACGAGGCGCAGAACCTTTCCGCCGACGTGCTGGAGCAATTGCGGCTGCTCACCAATCTGGAAACCAACCAGCGCAAACTGTTGCAGATCATTTTGCTGGGCCAGCCCGAGCTGGCGGCGATGCTGGCGCGGCCAGAACTGCGGCAGCTCGCGCAACGGATCATCGCGCGCTACCACCTGGGGCCGCTGGACAGGCAGGAGATCGCCGCTTATGTGCAGCACAGGCTCGGCGTTTCGGGCGCGCAGCGACTATTGTTCCCGCTTGCACTGATGGGACGTTTGTACCGCTTGAGCGGAGGCATACCCCGGATCATCAACGTGCTGTGCGACCGGGCGCTACTGGGTACCTATGCGCAAAGCAAGGAACGGGTCGATCATGCGACGCTGAAGCAAGCGGCGCGCGAGGTGTTCTACAATCCGGCGGCACAACGCAGCATGATGCGCCCCCTTCTGGCAGGCTTGCTGCTGGCCGTGCTGGCGGCGGCGCTATACCTGCTCGTTGCGCAAACACCGGCACAGACGAAAGCCGCAGTTCAAACAGCGGCTGCCAAACCGTTAGCGGCATTGCCGAATGTGCTGGAATGGCCGGCAACGTATCCGCTCTCGCGCAGCCAGGAGATGGCTTACACCGCGCTATTCAAAACATGGGGCACCGACTATAAGGGTGGTGACGCATGCCTTCAGGCGGAAGCCATCGGTTTACGTTGCCTGACCGCACGCGGCGGACTGGATGAACTGCGTCAATTGAATCTGCCCGCAGTCCTGCTCATGCGCGACAATCAGGGCCAGAAATTTTATGCAACGTTGGCCAGGCTTGACGATAGCTCCGCCACCTTTGATGTCGGCACCGAAACCAGGGCGGTCGCCCTTGGCGCGCTTGCAGAGCAATGGTCCGGGCACTACACCCTGCTGTGGCGCATGCCGCCGGTTGCAAGCAAGCAGCTGCGCCTGGGCGATCAAGGGCCGGATGTGGAATGGCTGGGCAAGCAACTCGCGCAACTCGATGGCAAAGCGGCGGAAACCACCCAGGGTCAGGTATTCGATGAAGCCATGATGCGTCAGGTCAAACAGTTTCAACTCGCCCAGGGACTTATTCCTGACGGCACCGTCGGACCTCAGACCATGATGCGCCTGAGCGGTGCGGCAGATAAGACGGTGCCGAAGTTGAACCGCCAACAGGAGAACAAATAAGCATGTCGTATATCCTGGATGCGCTCAAAAAATCCGACCAGCAGCGCCAACTCGGCGCAACGCCGACATTGCAGGCCGCACAGCTAACAGTGCCTGCGCCCAAACGTCCCTTGTTCATCTATTACGGCCTGCTTGCGATAGTACTGCTAGTTGCCGGGATCGCGATCGGCTGGTTGCGTCCATGGCAAGCTGAGCAACCGCCTCCTATTACAGAACCTGTTGCCGCGATATCGCCGATTTCGATTTCGCAACAAGCCGCACCAGCGCCTTTGACCGCGCCGCCTGAGATGCCCGTTGCCCTCAAGCCGAACAACCCGGTACTTGCCATCTCCGGGACGCCCGGTGCGGCGGCGCCCATGCCGGACAAATCCATGCCGGATAATTTTATTTCAGGGAAGCCCACCAGTATTGCCGGCGTTGCACAGGAGCAAAAAGCGATACCCTTCGGCGAACTGCCTGCCCAGATTCAGCGGGAGATTCCGGCCATGACTGTTCAGCTCCATTCCTATTCGAGCAACCCCAGCGAGCGCCTTGTCTATATCAATTCCACAAGATTGCGGGAAGGCGATTCCTTGATGCCGGGACTCAGTCTGGAACAGGTCACGCCGGACGGCATGATATTCAGTTATAAGGGATATCGCTTCCAGCGCGGCATCCGGTAGTGGTGGACGCCCCCGGGCACACGCGGCCACCCTGCTCGAGCACGCCTTCGAGCAGGCGAACCGCCATATCCGCTCTCGACATAAAGCCAAACCCCGATTTTCTCCAAAGTGGACGCTCGAGGAGCGGTCTCCCGTGCCTTTAGAAAAAGGAAATACATTACATGTCGTGTAAGAATTAGTGTATACGTTAAAGGTGTGCCCAATTTAAATATTGAGTATTGGCAAATTGGGTGGCGTTTAGTGTTCTGTTGAATTTGTAAAGCTCATAAATCCGTATCTTTTTTGCCGGATGGACTAGTGAAAACATCCCGGTCCCGTAACTGGAATACTGGTGAAGACGCGAAGTCTGGTACTCGCTCAGTTGGTTTGCCCGCGCTCATTTCGCTGCCACGGTGTGATCCGTCCTCACACAATCTTGATATTTCCACGAAAGTTAAACCATGTTCAAAAAAATCCGCGATCTCGCCAATCGCAAACCTGACGCTGGCTCAGCGGGGGGCATCACCGAGGTCCGACACCAGGAGGCCTTGATTAAAACCGGGGCGCTGCAGAACGCGATCTTCAACAGCGCCAACTTCTC
>DHIV01000113.1 GCA_002403995.1 Gallionella sp. UBA4737
ACAATTTTATTCATTTTCATTACAACTCTCCTCATTAATTATAATAAAACAAACCCCCGTTACTGCCCGATCACTACAACTTAAATAAACAGACAAATGTCGGTGTCTCCCGCAAATCCCAGGAACATCGCGGCACCGCCATATTCACATTGTTCGATAAATTCGCTCTTGTCGAATTCGAACAGATCGACCGTCATTTGGCAAGCGATGAATTTCACCTCGGCCTCCAGGCACAGGTCGCGCAATTCCTGCAGCGAGGCCACGCCATGCTTCTTGAGCTTTTGCTTCATCATCATGGTGGCCATGGATTCCATGCCGGGCAGCATCTGCACCATCACCGGCATCGGGATGGGCATCGGCATGGCAGGATTGGCCAGCGGGCTGATCATCACACTGGACAAGTCCTTGCGCAGCAACTGCAAACCGTAGAAGGTGAAAAATACCTGCACTTCATAGCCCAGCGCTGCGGCTGTGGATGCAAGTATGAATGGCGGATAGGCCATATCCAGCGTGCCTTTGGTTGCGATGATCGCCATTTTCTTGCTCATGTTGACCCCTTCGAGTATGGTTTTGGTTGGGAATAGAAAACCGGTTTATTTTTTCTTCATGTAAAAAGTGTATGCGCCATTTGCTTCTTCTGTGGAAAGCAAGGTGTTGCCGGTTTGATCGGCAAAGGCCTGCATATCCTTGACTGCGCCGCAGTCGGTCGCAACCAGCTTGAGCACCTGCCCTGAAGCCATATCGGCGAGTGCCTTCTTGGTCTTCAGGATCGGCAAGGGGCAGGACAAACCGCTCGCATCAAATTCCTTGTCAAAATTCATGATTCTATCTCCTGCAAATTATTAAAATAGCGCCAATACCGGATTCGTTATCGCATGAAACATCGATGCGCCATGCATTATAGGAATAACCGGCTTACCAGCGTCCATACCCACTAAGAGTATATGGGATAACCCGTTAGGGTTATTTTTATAATGATTCATCAGCCGTTCCAGCCATGTTTCATTATCGAACTGGAATGCCCCCCCTCCAGCAGCGGAAGAACGTGACTGATATTACGTCTGTTGACGATATCGAACAATAGCTATTTGCATTGCACAGAGGGGGCGACTCCGTGCCGAATACAGCCGGATCGTTATTCGTATAAGCGGCAAGCGGATATACTCTGCGCTTGGGTAGCTGTCGTCCAGCAAATTTGGATCGTGACTGGTTCAACAGCCAGCGTAAATATGATCAAGCCACCGATCCAGACTGAGGCGTAGCCTCCACTAACGCGCAACAGGAAAGTAAGATGAAGTCACTTGGATATTTTGTGTTGCTGGTTCTGCTATTGGCCAATTCAGCTTGCGCCGGCGAAGCCGCGATCAGGGCCGAGATGGCAAAGAAGTTTCCCTATTCAAAGCTGATCAGTGTCAGCAAAACCCCTTATTTCGGTTTGTATGAAGTGGCTTTCGATGACCAGCTGGTTTATACCGACGAGAAAATGACTTATCTTTTTTCCGGCAACATTCTCGATATGCATACGATGAAGAATCTGACCGAGGCAAGAGAAAAGCAGCTTTATGCTATCAATTTCGATACCTTGCCGCTCGACCTTGCGATCAAGAACGTGAAGGGCAACGGCAAGAGGAAGCTGGCGGTGTTCACTGATCCGAATTGCCAGTATTGCAAGAAGCTGGAAAAAGAGCTGGTCGATCTGACCAATGCAACAGTTTACATTTTCGTGCTTCCGATACTGCCCGGCTCCGAAGAGAAGGCCAAGGCGATCTGGTGTTCGCCCGACAGACTCAAGGCATGGGAAGACCATATGTTGAGGGGCATCGAGCCGCAATCTGCCAAGGCATGCGATACCTCAGCATTGACCAGAATTTCCACGCAGGCGGAAAAGCTGAAGATCAACGTAACGCCTACTTTGATTTTCGCGGACGGCGTCATCAAGCCTGGCACATTGACGCTTGAACTGCTCGAGGAACATCTCGCAGAAGCGAGTCCGAAGAATTAAGGTCTGCCGCCATCCAAAAACTGCACGGATACATCCCCCATCCTCGCCTGCAATGAGTTCAGCAGAGACGCCCTCCAGCTACCGCCAGGCAAGCCAAGAACTATCGTAGCGCATCCTTGACTATGCCGGAGAGAAGTTCATCTACCGCCTTGAGCGCCTTCTGCGAATCAGGGGAACCTACTATCTGAGGCCTGCGGTATGCTATTCGCACTTCACCAGGCTTTTCCGGCACCACGTAAACTGATATGGCATAGGGACAAAACACGATGTTGTCCGGGTCGGCCTCCATCATCTTGCGCGACACCACGGCACTGCAGAACTCCAGCACCTCGGCCTTGAGGAAGATCTGCCTGGTTTCCCCCAGATCCTTGCCGGTGCGTTCCAGCATCTCGCCCACATGGGAAACATTATTGATTACCATCCCGCGGTCAGTGATCGCCATTTCGACCGCGTCCCTGACATCGTCAAAGCTGCGTGTTTTGGTGGATACTGCCATGTAATCGCCCGCCGCCAAGGCACCATGGGCTAAACCGGCGAACAGCAGGATCGCTGCCAATGTATTTTGAAACATGGTCACTCCTTGCTACTTCTGAGAATTCATTGTAGCGCAATGACATTCCAGCGCCCAGATGAGTCGCCTTGTTAAAGTGCATTGGCTTGAAGAAAGCAAAATGCCCGAATCCGGATTTTATTGTGTGTAGTCAGACTAAAGCCAGATATGCAGAACGGCAATTCAAGATTATTATGTGAAAAAAAGATTGTCATAGCGGTGTAAATATAATATGGTTTGCATCAGGGTCTACGGAAAAGTTTGACTAAGAGGAGGAAATAGTAATGCGCATTAAAACGACTATTGTGTTTTCCCTTATAGCCTCTCTGGGCATATCCAGCCTGGGATTTGCGGCGGAAGGAGTTGCTGAAAAGGCGGATGGCCGAAGTCTGGCTTTCGATAATAAAAAGGGCAATTGCCTCGCATGCCACGCGATACCCGGCGAACCCAAGGCCGAGGCTCCGGGCAATATCGGCCCACCTCTCGTGAATATGAAGGAACGCTATCCTGATCGTGCCAAATTGCGCGCCAAGATTTGGGATGCCACCGCGACCAACCCTAATTCAGTGATGCCGCCTTTTGGCAGGAACAAAATACTGACGGAACAGGAAATCGATCTGGTTACTGATTACATACAAGGTCTTTAAAGTTGAATTTAAATTTGAAAGGTGTGATATGAATCCATTACGTAGAGTGTTCCTGAAAAACGCTGGTGCCGTCGGAACGGTCGCAATTGCGATCGTAGCAGGCTTGCTTAAACCAGGTGCAGTATTTGCCGCAGCATGGAACAGCCTCGCCTTCACTGCAAAGGACACTGCCGATGCGATAAAAAATGCAGGTTACGATGGAGCGACCGAGAGCAGTGACATCGTTATCAAGGCGCCGGATATCGCGGAAAACGGAGCTGTGGTGCCGGTATCAGCCACCAGCAATATCCCCGGGACCACTTCCATGGCCATTTTCGCGGAAAAAAATCCTGCCCCGCTGATTGCCAATTTTGAGTTTTCAAATGGTGCCGAACCATACATCTCCACACGCATCAAGATGGCCAAGACCTCCCTCGTGCGAGTGGCGGTAAAGGCTGGCGGCAAGAATTACACCAGCAGCCGTGAAGTGAAGGTTACGATCGGCGGTTGCGGCGGCTGACCCGGCTTGACTGATTTTGAATTCATCTTATCTGTTGATTCGACAATTTTTAAAAGGATATGAACATGGCTGAAACGATGAAGATGCGCGCGACGATGGAAGGCGACGTTGTCGACGTTAAGGTGCTGATCCAGCACCCAATGGACACCGGATTGATGAAGGATGCAAAAACCGACAAACTGATACCGGCACACTTTATCAATCAGGTCATTGCCACACTGAACGGCAAGACCGTGCTGGATGCACAATGGGGTGTGGGTATCGCTAAAAACCCATTTATCGGCTTCAGGATCAAGGGTGGCAAACCCGGGGACAAAGTCGGAGTCAACGCTGTCGACAATCTCGGCACCAAGTTCGATGGCGAAGTGGTCGTTGCCTGAATTAGGGGTAAAGGCTTAGGGAACATTTGATTCTTCCAACCAAGAGGAAAGTACGATATGACACGGAAACTCACATTCATAATGACGGGACTGTTGCTTGGCATCAGCTTTGGCGCTCATGCGAGCCCCGCAAAGGACCGCAGCGCTTTGATCAAACACTACAAGCAGATCCTTCCTGACATCAAGTTCGAAAATTATATCTATGGCGCGCTGGCCATGAATCCGGACGCCAAGAGGCAATATGATGACATTATGTCGTTTCCGCCCTACTCCATGGATATGGACAAGGGCCAGAAAATGTGGGAAACACCGTTCAAGAATGGCAAGCAATTTTCATCCTGCTTTCCAGATGGCGGAAAGAATATAGCCGGCAACTACCCCTATTTCGATAATGCCGCCAAGCGGGTAGTGACTTTCGAAAATGCCGTCAATGCCTGCCTGAAAAAGAACGGCGAGGAAGAGTTGAAATACGGCGAGTCAGAGATGGGCTTGCTTACCGCCTACGCCAGAAGTCTGTCGGACGGGATGAAAGTCAACGTCAAGGTGAAAGGCTCGGGGGCGCTCGCTGCCTATGAGAAAGGCAAAAAATATTACTATACCCGGAACGGCCAACTGAATTTCGCCTGTGCAAGTTGCCACGTCGAGAATGCCGGCAAATTCATCCGCAGCGATCAGCTCTCGATGATGATCGGCCAGGCATCCCATTGGCCTGAGTTCCGCGGCGGCACAGACATCGTCACGCTGCAAAAGCGTTTCATTCAATGTGAAAAGAATATGCGCGCAACAACGCTGAAACCAAACAGTGAGGAATACAACGATCTGGAATATTTCCTGACCTACATGAGCAACGGCCTGCCCATGCAGACTCCGGTGTTCCGCAAATAAAACCAGTACAGCGGATTAACACGGACTTTTCGTCCGGTTAATCCGTGCTTATTTGTTTCTCCGTAGCCCCGAACCCCTTTCAGGAGTGCCCTCATGTCCATGAACCGCCGCGAATTTATGCAGATGTTGGCGGTGGCGGCAGCCTCCGGCTTTGCATTGAACAGCCGCTCTGCACTTTCCGCAGACAGCTCTGGCGGCTTCTACGACTTGCCTTCCTTCGGCAATGTTTCGCTGCTGCACATCACCGATAGTCATGCCCAGTTGCTGCCGATCTACTTTCGGGAACCCAATGTCAACATCGGTTTGGGGCAAAGCCTGAACAAGGCGCCGCACCTGGTCGGTGAAAAACTGCTCAAGGCTTTCGGCATCCGGCCGGGATCGCCTGAGGCCCATGCATTCACCTACCTCGATTTTGAAAATGCCGCACGCACCTACGGCAAAGTGGGCGGCTTCGCCCATTTAGCTACGCTGATCAAGAAGATTCGCGCCAGCCGCCCCGGCGCTTTGCTGCTTGATGGCGGAGACACCTGGCAGGGTTCCGCGACTGCACTGTGGACCAGGGGGCAGGATATGGTGGACGCCGGCAAGCTGCTGGGCGTCGATGTGATGACAGGTCACTGGGAGTTTACCCTCGGTGCAGAGCGGGTCAAACAAGTCGTTGACAACGACTTCAAGGGTAAAGTGGATTTCGTTGCACAGAACATCAAGACCAACGATTTCGGTGACCCGGTTTTCCAGGGCTATGTGATCCGGCCTATCAACGATATCCCTGTTGCGATCATCGGCCAGGCATTTCCCTACACGCCGATCGCCCATCCCCGCTACATGATTCCGGATTGGACCTTCGGCATCCAGGACGACAATATGCAACTGGTCGTCAACGAAGCACGGGCCAAGGGTGCGCAAGTGGTCGTGGTGCTGTCCCACAACGGCATGGATGTGGACTTGAAGATGGCGGGCCGGGTCAGTGGTATCGACGCCATCATGGGCGGCCATACCCATGATGGCATACCTGCACCTATCATAGTCAAGAATGCCGGCGGACAGACCCTGGTGACCAATGCCGGCTCCAACGGCAAGTTTCTCGGCGTGATGGATTTCGAAGTCAAGGGTGGCAAGGTCGTCGACATCAAATACAAGCTGCTGCCAGTGTTCGCCAACCTGATAGCACCTGATGCGGAAATGGCAACGTATATCAAGAATGTGCGTGCACCCTATGAAGCCAAGCTGGCCGAAAAGCTTGCCGTCACAGAAGGCACGCTTTATCGCCGCGGTAACTTCAACGGCACTTTCGATCAACTGATCCTGGATGCGCTGATGGAAGTGAAGGGTGCAGACGCGGCATTTTCTCCCGGCTTTCGCTGGGGCACTTCGCTATTGCCCGGAGATGCCATCACGCTGGAACATGTGATGGATCAGACCGCGGTCACCTATCCACAATCAACGCTGACAGAAATGACAGGTGAGACCATCAAGGCCATCATGGAAGATGTCTGCGACAACCTGTTCAACCCGGATCCCTACAAACAGCAAGGCGGGGACATGGTGCGCGTCGGCGGCATCAGCTATACCTGCGATCTGCGGCAGAGCATCGGCAAGCGCATCAACAACATGATGCTGAATGGCAAGGCGCTCGATCCCAACAAGAAATACAAGGTGGCGGGATGGGCGCCGGTAGCCGAAGGCGTGACCGGCGAGCCGATCTGGGAAGTCGTGACAGGCTACCTGAGAGACAAGAAAGTGATCACACCGCGCAAGCTCAACCTGCCAAAACTGATCGGCGTGGAAGACAATGCTGGCATCGCTTGAATCGGGAGCAGCTGCATACACAACTGATTTGATGCAGCGGGCATAAGTTTTTTTCGTTCAGAATGATTTCGATAATTTTTTGAGGTAACACTATATGGATGCATCGGTTCTGATCAAAACGATAGTCTGGTGGGGATTCGGTTTGGGCATCGTATTCGGCTTCATCGCCAACAAGACCAACTTTTGCACCATGGGTGCCGTTTCGGATGTCGTCAATATGGGCCACTGGGGGCGCATGCGCGCCTGGCTACTCGCGATTGCAGTGGCGATGATAGGCACCAATGTGCTCGCCTATTTTGGTTATCTGGATCTGTCCAAGACAATCTATACCGGCAACAACTTCCCCTGGCTTGCCTATATCGTGGGTGGATTGTGCTTCGGCGTCGGCATGACGCTCGCCTCTGGTTGCGCCAACCGAACGCTGGTGCGCGTCGGAGGCGGCAATCTGAGATCTGTCGTCGTGTTCATTTATCTGGGGTTTGCCGCATTGGTGACGCTTAAAGGCATCCTTGGCGCATTCCGCGTCAATGTGTTGCAAGCCCCTGCTGTCACCATCCAGTTCGACCATGGCCAGACACTCTCCGCACTGTTGTCCGGTGTCGGCGGCCTTTCATCCAGCTCGCTCCAATTGACTCTTGCCTGCGTGATCGGGTTAGCCATCCTGATCTTTGTTTTCAAGGATAAGGCATTCCGTAAAAGCCTGGACAACAACCTGTCCGGTCTGATCATCGGCCTGCTCGTGATGGGCGGCTGGTATCTTACCGGGCATCTCGGCTTTGGCGAGAATCCCGATACGCTTGAAATGACTTACTTGGGCACCAATTCCCACTTGGCAGAATCGATGTCCTTTGTCGCCCCCACCGCCTACACCTTGGAATATTGGGCGTACTGGACCGATGCCTCGAACATCGTCACCTTTGGCGTTGCCACGATATTCGGCGTCGGCATCGGTTCTTTCCTCTACGCCCTGCTCACCAAATCTTTCCGCTGGGAAGCTTTTTCCTCTGCGCAGGACATGTTCTACCACATCATCGGCGGCACACTGATGGGGTTCGGCGGCGTTACAGCCATGGGGTGCACCATAGGCCAGGGCATAACCGGCGTGTCGACCCTCTCTTTGGGGTCTTTCCTTGCACTTGCATCGATTATCGCGGGTTCCGCCATTACGATGAAAATACAGTACCGCATCATGATGCGGGAAGCCTGATCTAATCATTCTTGAATGACCCGATGCAACAGACGGCTGCCGCCCCGGTTCATTCCGACAGACGTGGTTAGCATCAAGCCGACCAATTCAGTTACGCCTACACACGCGCTACAATGTCCCAATTGAATTGGACAGGACAAGGCCATGAAAATATTTGCCGCCGGTTTGTTATTCATACTCAGCATGGCAACATGCTTTGCTGAAACGCGCGATGCCGAGAAATACTTCTTTGATTTAAAGCTGGGCGACTTCAAGAACGAACTGGCCACTGCAAAGAAGGAAGGCAAGACAGGCATCATGATCATGTTCGAGCAGGTGGATTGCCCGTTCTGTTTCCGCATGAAACATACCATCCTCAACCAGAGCGAGGTGCAGGATTACTACCATCAGAACTTTCTGATTTTCCTGCTCGATATCCGCGGCAGTCTTCCGATGGAAGATTTCACGGGCAAGGAAACCACGGAAAAGGCCTTCAGCGTAGAGCACCGTGTATACGGAACACCTGTATTCGATTTTTTTGATCTGGACGGCAAACTGATCACGCGCTTTCCCGGAACGGCAAAAGACGTGAATGAATTCCTGCTGCTGGGCCGCTGTGTGGTGGAAGGAGCCTGCAAAAAAAAGTCATTCTACGCATACAAGAGACAACTGGCGAAATGAGCCGTTTACCGAGCAAGCTATGGCTGAACTGCATAACTTGCCTGTTTTTCCTCACTGCCGGTTGCGCCCCTGCGCTGGCCGGCACGCTCACGCTGGAGGCCGCGCTGGCCACAGCCGAGTCAGCCCATCCTGATCTGTTGCTGGCCCAGGCGGATCGGGACAGCGCGCTGGCAGACCAGCATATCGCCAATTCGAACCGGGACACCAACGTCGATCTCGAAGGCATCTTGCGCAGTGGCCGCCCCACTACCGGGGGGCAGGATTTCACCAGCGATAACAGCGTTCGTCTGACGGCACGCAAGACGCTCTATGATTTCGGGCGCAGCAGCAATGCTGAACTGGCTGCGCAATATGAGTTGAACGCACGCGAGGCCGATCTCACCACCGTGCTGGACAACCGCCGCCTGGAAATCATGGCGCGCTACTTCGATGTGCTGCTTGCCGATATGCAGTACACCACTGATAACGAGCTGATGTCGGTGTATTACGTCAGCTTTGACCAGGGAAAAGACCGGTTGGCACAGGGGCAAATATCCAGTGTCGAACTGGCCGAGCTTGAATCACGCTATCGCGATACTTTGGAGAAACGCAACGCCAGCGCACAGCGGCAGCGTATTACACGCGCCATGCTGGCCAATGCCATGAACCGCCCGGGTGATTTGCCCGATGAACTGGAAGACCCGAAACTCCCCGGGAATCAGCGCGCCCTGCCCGATTACGAAGCCCTGCTCCCGATACTGCTGGACAACAATTCACGTCTGCGCGCACAACAGGAAATGCTGGCTGCTTCGCAAAAACGCATGGAATCGCTGCGAGCGGATAAAGGCCCGACACTGGATGCCGAAGTCCAGGCCGCAGATTACAGCCGCACTGCAACCACACGGGATAGCCTGAGTGCCGGCCTGATCCTGTCCTGGCCCTTGTATCAGGGGAATCGCTCGGACTCGCGCATTGCGCGCGAAATGGCCCAGTTCAACAAACTGCAAGCCGGCACCGAAAAGCTGAAGATGGACCTGACACAGGCGCTGCTGGAGACCTGCCTGGAAATTAACCAGCTGCAGAGCACTGCACGCGGCGCCGCCCAGAAATACACCGAGTATCGCGATCTGCAGCTGGAGCGCAGCCGCGGCCTGTATGAACTGGAGCTGAAAAGCAACCTCGGCACTTCCATGGTGGAAACGTCAGATGCGAAGCTGCGAGCCCGCCGCAACGAATACCAACTGGCATTGAGCTTCGCGCGTCTGGGGGCTTTGCTGGGCAAGCCGTTAAGTGAGGCCGTAACAATCAAAAGGAATGAAAAATGAAAAAATGGATAGCGTTGATCACCGCCGCCTTCTTCCCGCAGGTATTGTGGGCCGCAGATGTTCCGGCAACTTTGCAGTGGTCGCAGCGGGTTGAGCTTTCTCCGCCGGTATCGGGCGTCGTACAGGCGGTAAACGTTGAAGTGGGCGATCTGGTTAAAAAGGGCCAGGTCTTGCTGACGCTGGATAGCATGGCTTACCAGGCCAGAGTAGCCGAGAATCAATCAGAAATAACCCGCCTGAATGCCGAAGTGGAAGAGGCAAAACGCGACCTGGATCGCGTGCAGGAGTTGTATCAGCGCACCGTCGTTTCCACCACAGAGCTGGATCAGGCCAAGCTGAGGCTGATCAGGAGCCAATCCGCGCTTTCCGAAGCGCGTGCACGTTTGCGGCAGAACCAGAAAGCGCTGGATGATACCTCCCTGCGCGCCCCGTTCGATGCTGTCGTGGTTCTCCGCCAGGCTGAGCCCGGGCTAAGCGTGGCCGCCGGCTTACAACCACAGATGCTGCTGACGCTGGCCAGGTCAGGGGAAATGATTGCGCGAACATACCTCCCCTCTTCACAGATGGGCAAGTTGAAAACCGGCGAGGCGCTAACTGTGAGTATCGCCGGAATAAACTACACCGGGAAAATCAAAACGCTGGGGCTTGAGCCGATCAAAATAAAAGAAGAATGGGTTTACCCAATCGATGTGGCATTTCCAAGCAAGGAACCATTACGTGCTGGAGCGCCGGCACAGTTGAAGCTGCCCTGACCGGTCATTTAGGTTTGTTCCCTCAGCCGGAATTGAACGATAAGTCAGAACTCGATCGCATCGGAGATGGCTTTGAGTCCCGCTAGCGCGCAAGCCTCGTCTGATTCACCACCCGGCGCACCGGATACACCTATGCCGCCAAAGTACGTTCCTCCTCCCTCTATGACAATACCGCCGCTTACTGCAAGCAGGCGGGGAAGGTTACGCAGCCCGCCCAAAGGCTTATCCGGCTGAGTTTCTTTGGCCAGCGACGATGTGGGTGTATGGAAGCTGGCTGCGGTCCAGGCTTTATCCGTCGCAACCTCTATCGTGTGGGCGCCAGCGAACCGGTCTCTGAGCAATACTTGAGTAAGCCCGGCACGATCGACTACGGCAACGGAGACCTGAAAGCCCTGCTTGCGGCACGAATCCATAGCTGCCCGGGCCGCCGCAAGAGCGGTTTCTGGCGTCAAGGACTTGGTCTGGAAGACCGCTTCCTGTGCAAATGCAATGCCGCTCATTCCGAACAGAGTGAAAACTACGATAGATAATTGGCGCATTTGTGCCTCCGGTTGTCTGTTGAGTTAACAGTTATTAGGCGGTCCCATCGGTCCGCCTTATTGAAAATAGAGAAGCATGAGGATCCACCATTTCCCGCGCGATTTCCGCGCCTGAAATATTTATTCGGTATCACTGTAATCCATAGCCATGATCTTGGGCGCCCGGTCTATGCGGTATAAAACCAACAGCAGGCCTATGGTCGCGACGAGCATAAAATGCGGGCCGAATAACCAGAATACCAGCGGCACCAGGAAATAATAGGCGCGCATACCCAAACTATGGAAGCGGCCGGCGCGATTGAGATGGGTCGCCACATGCGCAGGCGTGATCATCTTGTGATTCAACCCGAGCGGGACATTGATCATATAGCCCACGTGGTTGAACACCCGGATCGCCATGGAAAAGCTGAAGAAAGCGACAAACAGATCCAGCAGCAGCAATATCAGCTTGACCATCCAAAGCATCGGGTTTATCGCCCCCACCATATTGAGCGCATGCCAGTTTGCATCCAGCTTGTCACCCTGCTCACTCAGGGTCAGCACGCCGATGATCATGAGTACCGAGGTAGAAGCGAGAAACGTGGCCGCCATGGTGGAGTTGCGCAGTGTCTGCACAGCCAGCACGGCATTTTTATCGTCTTTCATGATGGTCTCCACCCATGCCGTCCGTGCAATCCTGTTGACTGCCTGTATCGTATAGGTCGGCTCGTGCCTGACTTTGTAGCGCAGAAAGATGTGATACGCGGCGATCAGCAACGCACTTACCAGAAAGCTGGAAATATCATTTGAAAATGATTTTAGTAGAGTGAGAACGTCCATGATTGTGTCAAACCCAAAGTATGAATATCTGAAGGGAACCGAATCAGATGCTACGCCGATGCTGGCCCAGCATCCCCTATTGCATGATTATATTTTAACAGAGTGAACTATTATGGTCTCGACAACCCCTGTTTCAACAGATTCAGGAACCGGATTCTACTTCGAGCCGCGCTTTGATGTCTTGCAAAGCGTTCCTTTCGGACGGGAAAATATTTTTCTCCTGAATGTCATTTTGCAGCCCGGTGCGCTGCATCACCTCCAGCACGGGCAACTTGATGTTGTAAAAAACCAGTGAAATCCCGTTGCCGCTCAGCCGTTTTACCAGTTCGCGCAACATCGCCACACCCGAGGCATCGAGCCCATTGATGCCACGCGCATCCACCAGCACATACCTGATATCCGCGTCGTTGCTGATCAGGTAAAGGATCGACGCCTCGAAATAATTCACGTTGGCAAAATAAAGCTGCCCATCGAAACGGATTGCCACCACCTGGGGATGGAATTGCGGCAGACTGTACCTTTCCGCATTCTGCAACTCGCCGTTCTCGTCCAGTCCCAGCAGAACAATGCGCGGCTTCATGGTGCGGAACAGGAACATC
>DHIV01000103.1:0-4335 GCA_002403995.1 Gallionella sp. UBA4737
GCATCGACCGGTTGAGTCCGCAGCCACAAGCGGAAGTTCAGCATTCGAGTTGTGGTGCAGAAACCAAGATGCTTCATGAAAATAGTAACGCCGCATTATGCGGCGTTACGTTATGTGTCGGCTTACGGGATGCCGATTGAGTCAGTCATCGAATACTGGCTTGGGTAACAACTACAGATAATTAATCGTTGAAGTGTCGATAGGCGTCTCCTTCTTATGGTTAACCTTTCCGAACTTGTGTTCCGTGAACCATGATCATTTATACACTTAATTTCTGGAAATTCAACTCAAACACGTGAGCCAGCTACTTTCGAATCCCAAGCGTCCGGTCCGCAGCTAATAGCGGTCAGTCATTCCCGTGCTGCCTTCGAGAATTTGTGTATGCGGTGTACATCGCTGTCAAAACATTGACAGTTTTAATGATGACATTTCGTAAACCGATACGAACTTTATGGGATTAAAAATGTATTTTTTAATCTAAACAATAGATTGCAATATTGGCACAGCTATTGCATTAAATTAGGCGAACATATCTTGGAGCTGCTAATCATGGGTTTATTTTCCCGAAGGCGCATCAAACCATTTCCCGGCGTCCGATTCAATTTGAGCAAGCGTGCAGTCAGAACGTCTCCCGGCGGTAAGGGTTTGACCGCCGATATCAAGGACGACGAGATCGCGACTGACGACAGCATCCCTGACAGCGGCCGGAGTTACAAAACAACTCCCACCACTCTTGGCAATCTGGCATCAAGCAGAGTAGCTCTCATGGGATGGTCTTTGTTGTTTCTTGCCGTGTTGGATGGAATGGTGCTGTTGTTGCGGCAATAGCTTTTTGGTCAAACAACACTGACTGAGTTGGGGATGCGGAAATGCTACATAAAGTAAATGGCACATACAAAGCACTAGCTGAAGCGGAGCAGGCGTTAAAGCGTGCAGAGACAGTGATGCTGGCTGCAATTCAAGCGCTGGATCTGGCGCGGGAGGCGGTGAAACTGGAAGCGGCCGGGGTAGAAGCGGAGCTTTTGATAGTGGCGGCGGAGGTGGCTGCGAAGGCAGTAAAGGCGGCGGAGGTGGCGGCACTGGAAGCATGGGAGGCGGCAGCGATGAGGGCTTTAGAGCGTTCGATGGCGGCGGATAGGACGAGATCAGGAGCTAAAAGCCTCAAATCAACACAAAGTGGTCGATCTAAATAATCTAAATACAAATTCAAAAGGTGGTCCGCCAGAGATAGCAGACCGAAAGGTTCGAGTATTTCATGAATACTTCCGGCAGACTTGCAGACATCCCGTGCGGGCTAGTGCCAAAATCAAACCAGAACCACGATAATCCAGCGCCCGGATTCGTCCAATCCGGCGAGTCAGCCAAAACTCGAAACGTGAACCTCTGTTTTGTGTCGCTAGCTGCGCGTCGCAATTGCTAACTGCCTGCCCGAAAGCAGAAGGTCAAGGTAATGAAAACAAGGCTTCCCAGTGCCGGGATTTATCGCTCCGGGTGCGCCACTCCAGGGCGGGCTGCAAGCAGAACCTGGGACCACCGCTGTTCACGCCACATCAGCCAGCAGTCGTTTGACCTTGGCAAATGAGGGCAGCCTGCGCAGGCGTTGTTCCT
This sequence comes from Gallionella sp. UBA4737, assembly GCA_002403995.1. Classification (GTDB taxonomy): domain Bacteria; phylum Pseudomonadota; class Gammaproteobacteria; order Burkholderiales; family Gallionellaceae; genus Gallionella. The sequence goes on from DHIV01000103.1 coordinate 1,609, forward strand.
TGCTTCCTGTCGTCTCCATCACCGGCAGACTATCAAGCATACATGCCAAAGTTGTCGCTCGATCATGCAACTTTGCCGTAAAGGTCGGCATGTATAATCCGCCGCTATCAAATTGGGGGAAGCAAAAATGTCCACGACCATCCTGATCATCGGCTTGATGTTATTCTTTGCGCACTTTCTTTCGCTGCAATTCAGCAAGACCAATATCCCGGACGTGTTGGTGCTGATGCTGGTCGGTATTGTGATCGGCCCGTTGTTGGGTATCGTCACACCGGCGGATTTCGGCAAGATCGGTTCGTTGATCGCCACCATTGCGCTGGTGGTGATTTTGTTTGAAGGCGGCACAACGCTGAATCTGGACGTGCTGGGCAAATCGCTGGGCACGACCGGCCTGTTGGCCGTGGTCAGCTTTGTATTGACTGCTGCCATCGTTGCATCGATCGGTTTCCTTACGCTGGGTTTGGAACTGCTACCCGCCATATTGCTCGGCGTCACCCTGGGAAATACCTCTTCATCGGTAGTCATCCCGATGGTGAGTTCGCTGCGATTGTCGGAAAAGCCCGCCACCGTACTGGTGCTGGAATCGGCACTGACCGACGTGCTGAGTATCGTCGGCGTATTCGCGCTGCTGCAGATATATATGCAAGGCGATGTCGAACCCGGCAGACTGGTTGGCAGCGTAATGGCCTCGCTGATCTTCGCGGCGGTGATCGGCGTGCTGGGCGGTATCGGCTGGCTGCTGGTGCTGGGCAAGGTGCGCGGCTTCCCCAACACAATCTCATCCACACTTGCTTTTGTATTCATCGTCTACGGCCTGACCGAAATGCTGGGCTTTTCCGGGGCGGTTGCGGCCTTGGCCCTGGGGTTTTCACTGACCAATTTCCAGAAATTCAATCTGTACCGCATTCCGAATGTCGACAAGAATATCGTGCCATTGAACGAAACGGATCTGGCGTTCTACAGCGAAGCCGTTTTTTTGCTGAAGACCTATTTTTTCGTCTATCTCGGCATTTCAATCCATTTCAGCGAGGCACTTCTGGCGGTCACCGCAATCTCGATGGTGCTGATGGTTTATGCGATGCGCCTGGTAATTACCCGTTCAATTTTCCGCGATGACAGCTATAGTCTGCGCGACGCTGCCATCACCTCGATGATGGCGCCCAAGGGACTGGCGGCCGCAGTGTTGGCTACCCTGCCGCTGGAAAACGGGGTTGCAGGCGGCGAGATGATCCGCGTGTAACCTATATGGTGGTGCTGGTCAGCATCACGTTCACTACCCTGCTGGTGATGATCTATCCCAATCGCTACGCGCAACGCCTGTATGCACTGCATTGAACAAACCGCTACCGGCGCCTGGGGCTGCAGATTCATAGCATGTAGCGGCGCCAACATATTCTTCCCCAGCCTTGCTGCCGTTTACGTTAAATCAACCAGCAGACGTTTTACCTCCGCGCAAGAAAACAGGTCATCCCCCTGCCTACGGTATAATCCGCGCAATTCTGTCTGGCAATGAAAGTAGAAATAATGGACGAGCAATTGCGTGTAGCCGCACTGCAATACCACCGCCAAGCCCCGGCGGGCAAGATCACCGTTACCCCGAGCAAGCCGATGATCACCCAGCGCGACCTTGCGCTGGCCTATTCGCCCGGAGTGGCGGCGGCCTGCGAGGCCATCGTGGCAGACCCGGTAGAGGCGCGCAACCTGACCGCGCGCGGCAATCTGGTCGCGGTGATCACCAATGGCACGGCGGTGCTCGGGTTGGGCGCGATCGGCCCGCTGGCCGCGAAGCCGGTGATGGAAGGCAAGGGGATGCTGTTCAAGAAATTCGCCGGCATCGACGTGTTCGACCTGGAGATCGCCGAGAGCGATCCCGACAAACTGGTGGACATCATCGCCGCGCTGGAACCGACTTTCGGCGGCATCAATCTGGAAGACATCAAGGCTCCTGAATGTTTCTACATCGAGCGCAAGCTGCGCGAGCGGATGAAGATCCCGGTGTTCCATGACGACCAGCACGGCACGGCGATCATCGTCGGCGCGGCCTTGCTGAACGGCCTCAAGGTGGTCGGCAAGGACATCGCAAAGATCAAACTGGTGGTGTCCGGAGCGGGCGCGGCGGCGCTGGCCTGCCTGGATATGCTGGTCAGCCTCGGCGTGCATATGGAGAACATCATCGTCACCGACATCAAGGGCGTGGTGTACAAAGGGCGTACTGAGGAAATGGACGACAACAAGGCGCGCTATGCGGTGCAGACTTCCGCGCGCACCCTGGCCGAAGTGGTCGCCGGGGCGGATGTGTTTCTGGGGCTGTCCGCAGGCGGCGTGCTGAAGCCGGAGATGGTCAAGCAGATGGGCGACAGGCCGCTGATTTTTGCGCTGGCCAATCCCACGCCGGAGATCATGCCTGATATAGCCAAGGCTGCGCGCCCCGATGCGATCCTCGCGACCGGGCGCTCCGATTATCCGAACCAGGTCAACAACGCGCTGTGCTTCCCGTATATTTTCCGCGGCGCGCTGGATGTGGGCGCTTCCTCTATCAATGAAGCGATGAAGCGTGCGGCGGTGCATGCGATCGCCGAACTGGCGCAGGCCGAACAATCGGATGAGGTGGAAGAAGTATATGGCGATGAGAATCTGAGTTTCGGCGCGGATCACCTGATTCCCAAGCCGTTCGATCCGCGCCTGATCACGCGCATCGCACCCGCCGTGGCGCAGGCCGCGATGGAC
>DHIV01000103.1:4487-51718 GCA_002403995.1 Gallionella sp. UBA4737
CCGTTCGATCCCCGCCTGATTACGCGCATCGCCCCTGCCGTGGCACAGGCCGCGATGGACAGCGGGGTGGCGGAGCGGCCGATTGCCGATATGACAGCATATCGCGAGAAACTAGCCGGCTTTGTCTACCATTCCAGCCTGCTGATGAAACCGGTGTTCGATGCCGCCAAACGTGCGCCGCAGCGCCTGGTATACGCGGAAGGTGAAGAATCGCGTGTGCTGCACGCGGTGCAGACCGTGGTGGACGAAGGCATAGCACACCCGATCCTGATCGGGCGTCCGGCGGTGATCGAGCAGCGCATCGCAAAGCTCGGCTTGCGCATTCGTGCCGGAGAGCATTTCGAGCTGGTCAATCCGGAGAGCGATCCGCGCTATCGCGAATACTGGAGCGAATATCATCTCCTGATGCAGCGTCACGGCGTCACGCCGGATTCGGCCAAGCGCGAGATGCGCCGCCGCAACACCTTGATCGCTGCGATGCTGGTGCGCATGGGGGCGGCGGATGCGATGCTGTGCGGGACTGTTTCGCAGCCTCTCAGTCATTTGCGCTACATCGATGAGGTGATCGGACATCGTCCCGGCGTGAATGTTTATGCGGCGATGAACATTCTGATGTTGCCCAAGCACACGCTGTTCATTTGCGATACCCATGTCAATCTCGATCCAACTGCCGAGCAGGTCGCGGAGATGACCTTGCTGGCTGCCGAGGAGATGCGCCGCTTCGGCTTGACGCCAAAAGTCGCGCTGTTGTCGCATTCAAACTTCGGCAGCCATGACGATGCCTCGGCGCGCAAGATGAGCCGCGCACGCGAATTGCTTGAAAGGATCGCGCCGGAACTGGAGGTGGAAGGCGAGATGCATGGCGATGCCGCGCTGTCGGAAAGCCTGCGCACGGCGACCATGCCAAACGCGCGCCTGAAAGGTGTGGCGAACCTGCTCATCATGCCGAATCTGGACGCGGCCAATATCGCCTATAACCTGTTGAAAATGACTGGAGGAGACGGAGTTACCATAGGTTCGATTTTGCTGGGGGCAAACAAATCGGTGCATATATTGACTACGACTGCCACCGTGCGGCGCATCGTGAATATGAGTGCGCTGGCAGTGGCCGGCGTGAAGACACACTAGGGAGAAGCGATGACTATGAACAAACAGGAAGTTTCCATGTTGCGTGAAGAGATCGAGTTGTTGATGCAGGAACGCACCAGGCTACTCAAGGTAGTGGGCGCTGCGGCGGTGCTGGTGGCAAACACCGATCCGGAATCTTTGCGGGATGAGGCGATGGATGCCGCGGAGATGTTGTCGGAAACCCTGAATGCCTTGCCGGAAGAAACGCTGAAAGACGCGCTGGAATCGGTGCAGGCTGAAGCCGAGTAAAGCGCGAATGGATAAGCGCGTAGCATTGATACTCACCGGCGGCGGCGCGCGTGCCGCTTATCAGGTGGGCGTGCTCAAGGCGATAGCGGAATTTTTGCCGCGCCGCGCGCACAGTCCATTTCCGATAATCTGCGGCACATCCGCAGGCGCGCTTAATGCCGCCACGCTCGCGGTGAATGCGGGGAATTTCAGCATGGGCGTGCAGTATCTGGTCAACACCTGGAAGAATTTTCACGCCAACCAGATCTATCGCACCGATGTGCTCGGCGTGTTCAATAACTTCATGCGATGGCTTACCGGGGTGCTGTTCAGCGCGATCGGGATCAACAAATTGAACCGGGTTTCGCTGCTCGATAATTCGCCGCTGGTCGAGTTATTGGAAGATATGCTGCCCTGCGAAAAAATTCAGGAGAGTATCGACGCGGGATTGCTGCACGCGTTGAGCGTCACCGTATACGGCTATGGTTCCGGGCAATCGGTGACTTTTTATCAGGGCGTGAAGCAGCTGATTCCGTGGCGGCGCACCGGACGGGTGGGTACGCCAGCACAGATCGAGATCAAGCATCTGCTGGCTTCCGCCGCGCTCCCGTTCGTTTTTCCGGCAACTTTGATTAACCGCGAATATTTCGGTGATGGCTCGATGCGGCAGATCGCGCCGATCAGTTCCGCGCTGCATCTGGGCGCGACGCGCGTGCTGATCATAGGTGTTACCGTGAACGGCTATGCCGAGCAACCCGATCGCGCCGATATTAACGAGTACCCTTCCCTGGCGAAGATTGCCGGGCATGCCCTGAACAGTATTTTTCTCGATAGTATGGAAGTGGATATGGAGCGGCTGAAAAAGATCAACGATCTGGTCGCGATCATGCCGGACGAGATGCGTGGCCTTGCCAATCTCAGGCATGTTGACGCGTTGGTTGTGTCACCCAGCCAGCCCATCGAAAAAATTGCCGAGCGATACGCGGCAGAATTGCCCTGGACGATACGCCTGTTGTTGCGCTTGATCGGCGCGAGACAGCACAGCGGCGGGACGCTGGTGAGCTATTTGCTGTCCGAGAAAAAGTTTTGTCGCGCGTTGATCGATCTGGGTTATCAGGATGCATTAAAACGGCGCGACGAAATCATGGAATTTCTTGATGTGAAACCACATCGGGATGTTGACATGCCACAATGACGACAGGGATAGTTAGCGCGCGCACTTGGCAATTGCTGAACTTGTTGGCGGACGGTGAATTTCATTCCGGCGAGGTGTTGGCAAACCAGCTGGGGGTGTCGCGTGCCAGTGTTTTCAATGCGCTGGCCGGAGTTACGGAATACGGTGTGCTGCTGCAACGGATACGCGGCCGCGGATATCGTCTGGCACGCCCGTGGCAACGGCTGGAACAAAGCGAAGTGGCGCGCTGGCTGGGCTACGAAAATCTTTTGATGGAACCACTAGCCATTCGACTAAGCGAGCAAACAACACTCGCCAAGTCGCTGGTTATGTCCGGGCACCCGCAGGATGCCGCGCAGTTCGCTATCGAGATTTTGCCGCAAGCCGCTTCCAGCAATACCTTGCTGTTGCAGCGTGCCGGGCCGAATGCCGCAAACGGGGGTGCGCCAAGCGGCAGTGTGCTGGCGGTGGAGTTGCAGACTGCCGGACGCGGACGGAGGGGGCGAATTTGGCATTCCGGGCTGGGCACGGGTTTGACATTTTCGCTGTTGTGGCGTTTTGATTGCGGGTTAAATGCCTTGTCCGGATTGAGTTTGGCGGTAGGCGTGGCGATTGTGCGCGCATTGAACAAGCTGGGCGCACAGGGTGTGCGGTTGAAATGGCCGAATGACATCATGACCGCGCAGGGAAAATTAGCCGGCGTGCTCATCGAGGCACAAGGCGATATGCTCGGGCCCAGCGCAGTGGTGATCGGCATCGGACTGAATTGCACTTTGTCCGGAAGTCTGGTGCAGCAGATCGGCCAACCGGCATGTGCGCTGGATGAAATATGCGCGGTGATGCCGACACGCAATCAGTTGCTGGCCGTCCTGTTGCAGGAATTGGCGCGCGTGTTGCAGCAGTTCGCGAAAAGCGGGTTTGCCGGATTGCGCGAGCAGTGGGAGCGATATCACTTCCACCAGAACCGGCAGGTCCGGTTGCAAATGGGGGATGGACAGACAGTGGACGGTATTGCGCGCGGGGTCAGCGATGACGGAGAGCTATGTATGGAAACCGCACAGGGGATGCGGCGTTTCAATTCCGGAGAAGTGGGAGTACGCAGATGAAGTTGCTGATCGATGCCGGCAATACGCGCATCAAGTGGGCTTTGGCGGACAACGATGAATGGTTGCGCAGCGGGGTTTTGCCCGTCGAACAGGCGGACGTGTTGCCGCAGCAATTTGCCGGCGTGCGCGATATCCAGCAGATCTGGGTCAGCAATGTTGCCGGGGAAAAAGTCGCGCAGCATATTCGGAGTATCAAAGCCGGCCATTCCAATTTCATCGCGGCGCGGGAAAATCAGTGTGGTGTGCGCAACGGTTATTCCAATCCAGGCCAACTCGGCAGCGACAGGTGGGCGGCCTTGATCGCGGCATGGCATCTGGTGCGCAGGAGTTGCCTGGTCGTGAACTGCGGCACGGCGATCACGATAGACACCTTGTCCGGTCAAGGTGAATTCCTTGGCGGTTTGATTCTGCCGGGAGTGGAGCTGATGCAGCGCAGTCTGGTAACCGCAACAAGCCAATTGCAAGCGGAACAGGGGAAGTATGCAGCATTTCCGCTGAACACCGCGGATGCGCTGTTCAGCGGAGCGGTCCAGGCTTGTTGCGGAGCGATCGAACGGCAATATAAATTGCTAGACGATTCCATCGCGCCGGTGGTGTTGAGCGGCGGAGCGGCAGGCTTGTTGCAGAAAAATATCAATCTGCCGCTGAACGTCGTGGATAATCTTGTGTTGAAAGGGCTGTTATATATTTCCCGGGAAGCGGACGTGCAATGAGAAATCTGTTCTGGATATTATTGCTGGCGAACGTGATTCTATTCGCGGTGATGCAGCGTGGCGGGCTTGACTGGTTTGGCTGGGGCGGACCAGGGGTACAGCCGCAACCTGAACTGAATGCTGACAAGATCCGCGTGCTGCCAGCGTCACAAAGCTCGCCGGCCAAGTCTTTGTCCGTTGCCCCGGCTCCAGTACCCGCTCCAGCACCTGCACCTGTGAAAGTACCAGTTCCGGTTGTTGTGCCGCCTGCGCCAGTTGCAAAAGCGTCGTCCACCCCCCTTGCGCTGGATATGGCTGCGTCAGAGGGCACGAAGCCGGGTACGTTGATTTGCCTCGAATGGGGCGATTTTTCAGGTTCGGATTTGACACGCGCAACTGCCGCATTGTCCGCCATGCAACCGGCCGGTAAAATAAGCCAACGCCAGATTGAGCGCGATATAGGTTATTGGGTGTATATCCCTCCGCTCAAGAACAAGGCGGCAGTCAACCGGAAAGTCAGCGAACTCAAGGCGCTGGGTGTAAAGGAATATTTTGTGGTGCAAATTTCAGGACATTGGCTGAACGCTATTTCACTGGGTGTGTTCAAGACGCGGGAGGCGGCACAGAATTTTCTGCATGTCCTGCGTGCCAAAGGCGTGCGCAGCGCGAGGGTCGGGGAGCGGGCCAGCAAACTCATAACCACCGTATTCATACTGAACAGGGTTGATGCCGGAACGGAGGTAAAACTGAAGGCGATGCAAAAGGATTTTGCCGGAAGCGAGTTGAACAAGGTACCTTGCGGATTGACAAGATAGGGTGAAATCTGGAGAATGCCGCGCTCTTCGCGGTGATATAGCTCAGGTGGTTAGAGCGCAGCACTCATAACGCTGAGGTCGGTGGTTCAAATCCACCTATCACCACCAACGCAATCGGTGCCACAGCGTGCCCCCAAAGTAGCGTGCCAGGAAAATTCCACATCAAAACTTTCGGCTGCCAGATGAACGAGTATGACTCGGACAGGATGGCGGATGTGTTGCGCGCCTGGGAAGGCATGGAGGCGACCGACAAGCCGGAAGAGGCCGATGTCATATTGTTCAATACCTGTTCGATACGCGAGAAGGCCGAAGAAAAGGTGTTCTCGGATCTGGGGCGGGTGCGTCCGCTGAAGCTGGTCAATCCCGGTTTGCTGATAGCCGTGGGCGGCTGCGTGGCCAGCCAGGAAGGCGCGGCAATCCTGCAGCGCGCGCCTTACGTGGATGTGGTGTTCGGCCCGCAGACGCTGCATCGTTTGCCACAGTTGCTTGAAGCGCGCCGTGCAACGGGACTTCCGCAAGTGGACATCAGTTTCCCCGAGATCGAAAAATTCGATCATCTGCCTATCCCAAAAACCACCTCCGGCGCAGCTTATGTGTCCATCATGGAAGGCTGCAGCAAATATTGCACGTTCTGCGTCGTGCCTTATACGCGCGGCGAAGAGGTTTCGCGTCCGTTGGCTGACGTGCTGCGCGATGTGCAACAGCTGGTCGCGCAAGGGGTGAAAGAAGTGACGCTGCTGGGCCAAAATGTGAATGCCTACTGCGGCACTGGTGACGATGGCGAAACCGTGGATTTCGCTTTTCTGCTGCAAGCTATCGCCGCGCTGGAAGGCATAACCCGCTTGCGTTATACCACCTCGCATCCCAGGGACATGTCGCAACGGCTGATCGATGTATATGCGACCACGCCCAAGCTGGTCAGCCATCTGCACCTGCCGGTGCAGTCCGGTTCGGACCGCATCCTGGCGGCGATGAAGCGCGGCCACACCGTGCTGGAGTATAAATCCATCATCCGCCGGGTGCGCGCCGCACGTCCGGATATTTGCATCACCTCGGATTTTATCGTCGGGTTTCCCGGAGAGACGGAACAGGATTTTGAGGCGACCATGAGGCTGATCGACGAGATCGGCTTCGATAACAGCTTCAGCTATCTGTACAGCCCGCGACCCGGCACACCCGCGGCCGAGCTGCGCGACGACACGCCGCACGAAGTGAAGGCGGCACGCTTGAAGCGCTTGCAGGACCGCATCATGGAACAGGAGAACGTCGTGGCGCAGGCGATGCTGGGCACGAAACAACGCGCTTTGGTCGAAGGTGCGTCGAAAAAGGACGCTCTGGAATTGGCCGCGCGCACCGACAACAATCGCGTGGTAAATTTCAGCGGCGCGGCAAACCTGATCGGCAGTTTCGTCGAGGTGAAAATCACCCAGGTGGTGCGCCATACGTTGCGCGGCGAACTGGTGCCGAATGCAGCATGAGCCGAGTTGCGAAAAAAAATCCACCCACCAAACTTTCACTGACCGTGCAATATGCAGGCGGTGCGCAGAACACGCCTACCCGCGCGCAATTCCGGCGCTGGATCAAAGTCGCGCTGCAACGCGAAGCGAACATCACTATGCGCATCGTGGACGAACCGGAAGGGCGTGAGTTGAACAAAAATTATCGCGGCAAGGACTACGCCACCAATGTGCTGACTTTTGTCTACGATGATGTGCAGCAGCCCCTACACGGCGGGGTGGAACCCATCGGTGCGGGAGGGGCTGCTGAGCGGCTACTCCCGCAATCGGCTGGCTCCGCCAGTAACGTGTCGCAGCCGCTACCCTTGTCGGGCGATATAGTGATTTGCGCCCCGGTAGTGGAGCGTGAAGCGGCCGCGCAACACAAGGATTTGCTGGCGCATTACGCGCATCTCACCCTGCACGCCGCACTTCATTTACAGGGCTATGAGCACGAAAATGATGCCGCTGCGGCGGAGATGGAAGCATTGGAAATCGCACTAATGCTAAAATTACGCTACCCTGATCCTTATCGGACATAATAGACCCATGTAATGGACGACCCCGAAAGCAATAAACCCAGTCTGTTAGAGCGTCTTTCCACGATGTTGCTGCGCGAACCGGAAGATCGCGACCAACTCGTCGCTTTGTTGCATTCCGCATACGAACGCAACCTGCTGGATGCCGACGCGCTGTCCATGATGGAAGGCGTGATGCAAGTCTCCGAGCGGCAGGTGCGCGAGATCATGATTCCCCGTGCGCAAATGGATGTCATCGACATCAGCCAGCCGCCGGAAGAATTCATCCCTTTTGTCATCGAGACAGCTCACTCGCGCTTCCCGGTAGTGGAAGGCGATAAAGACAACATCATCGGCATACTGCTGGCGAAAGACTTATTGCGCTATTACGCCGGGGAAGAATTCAATGTTCGCGACATGCTGCGCCCCGCCGTTTTTGTGCCGGAAGCCAAGCGCCTGAATGTGCTGCTGCGCGACTTCCGCAGCAACCGCAACCACATCGCGCTGGTGGTGGACGAATACGGTGGCGTATCGGGCATGGTGACCATCGAGGACGTGCTGGAACAGATCGTTGGCGATATCGAAGACGAATACGATTTTGACGACGAGGAAGACAACATCATCATGGATGCTGTGGGACATTATCGCGTCAAGGCCGACACCGAAATCGCCGATTTTAATGCCGCACTCGGCACCGAATTCAGCGACGAGGAATGCGACACCGTGGGCGGACTGGTGCTTAAAGCCGCCGGACAATTGCCCAAACGCGGAGATCACATCCATATCGGCGAACTCATGTTTACCGTGCTGCGGGCGGATAGCCGCAGGCTTTACTCAATGCTGGTCGAACGCAAGAATCCTGCAGCAAGAAGGGGCTAATCACACCCCGGCAAGCTATTGCCCAAGCCGGATCATTCTGCCAGTCATTGCTGCCAATGATAAAGTGGCCAGCTTTTGCTGTTTGGTATATTGTCCGTGTTGATTCCATCGGAATAGCAGCGGCATATGTTATTTCAAAAGAGCAAAAACATCTCCGAAGGGCAATCAACCAGGGGGTATGAATATGTTGTTTGATGAATTCGACCGAGAGGTGTTCTCCAGCGGCCAGGAGATTTTCAAATCCGGGGACGCTGGAGACTGCGCATATCTTATCGAAGAAGGGATGGTAGAGATTCTGGTCGTTAAACCGAGCGGCGAGCATCGGATCAGATCGATGGGTAAGGGTGAATTGTTCGGGGAAGTATCCTTGATTGACTATGAGCCTCGCACTGCAACGGTAAGGGCAATTGAGCGGACAGTGCTCGTACCTATCCCGCGCAAGCTGATGGAAAGTTTGCTCGAAAAAAGCGACCCGGTCTTGCGCCATTTGTTGCTGGTCATCCTCGAGCGTTTCAGGCATAGAATCGATGGCTCGGCATTGCAAGACTTAAGCGCAGGTGTCCCGCCGGAGCAATCCAAGCGCCGCAGCATCGTGAAGGGCGAGGCAACGCAAAAACTGTCTCTCGCCCACGGCATGAAGCGCGCGTTAAGGCATGAAGAATTTCAGCTTTATTATCAACCGATCTGTAACCTTGCCGATGGGAGTGTCGCCGGATTCGAGGCGCTGATTCGATGGCACCATCCAATTGACGGGCCGCTACAGCCCAAAGACTTTCTATGGATAGCAGAGCAAACCGGCCTGATACATGAAATCGGCCTCTGGACACTTGAACGCGCGTGCAGAGACTGGCACACGCTTAGGCCATTCGCCGATTATCAAACACCATTTGTCAGTGTCAATTTATCGCCGTCCCAATTGAGCAACGAGATGCTGGTTGAAGAGGTGAAATCCATCATCGCGAGCCAAAGCATGAATGCCGCAGAGTTAAAGCTGGAGCTGACAGAAACGGTCATGGTCGAGCAACCCGAGGCTGCATTAAAGATCATGCACAGGCTGATCGAACTGGGTTGCAGCCTTGCGCTCGATGACTATGGCGCCGGCCATTCCGGGTTGAGACATTTGCAGCGCTACCCGCTGGGCACGCTCAAGATCGACGGCGCTTTTGTCGAACCCCTGCTGGCCTCTGCGCAAAGCTTCGAAATCGTGCGTTCTTCAGTTGCGTTGGCGCATTCGCTGAACATGAGTGTGATTGCCGAAGGTGTCGAAACTGAGGGGGTGAGGGCAAAGCTGCTTGAGATGAAATGTAATTTCGGGCAGGGATGGTATTTTGGCAGGCCCGCCATGTTGCAAGAGCTGGTCGTGCGTTACGCAAAGGGCAGTTCCAAGGAAACCTGGTGACTTTAAAACTGCTCGTGCTCTCCCAAGTACCGCCACTGCCCAACCGGCAGATTACCCAGCTTTATCTTGCCGATGCGGATGCGTTTCAGCCCGGTGACTTCTAGGCCGACCAGTTCACACATGCGCCGGATCTGGCGTTTTTTTCCTTCATGCAGCACGAAGCGCAACTGGTCTTCGTTTTGCCAGCTCACCTTGGCAGGCTTGAGGTATTCGCCGTCCAGTTTCAAACCTTGGTTGAGCAAGGCCAGTCCGCTGTCATCCAGTTTTCCCTGCACGCGCACCAGGTATTCCTTGTCCACCTTGGAGTCCTCGCCGATCAGCTGCTTGGCGATGCGCCCATCCTGGGTGAGTACCAGCAAGCCCTGTGAGTCAATGTCAAGGCGGCCTGCGGGAGCGAGACCGAGCAACTGGCTGCGGTGGAAGCGCAGCGGCGATTGGTCCTCTGCCCAGCGCGTCGAGCTATCCAGCAGGGCGATCGCCGGCTTGTAGTTATGCTCGGCCTGGCCTGACACATAACCGATCGGCTTGTTGAGCAGGATCGTCACACGCTGTTGCTGGGTGTTTTGCGCGGCGGTGCGCAACGTCACTTGCTGGCTGGGATAGACCTTGCTGCCCAGTTCACTGACGATTTCGCCGTCTACTTCAACCCAGCCCTTTTCAATATAGCTGTCCGCCTCGCGGCGGGAGCACAGGCCGAGTTCCGACATGCGTTTGGAGAGGCGGATTTTTTCCATGAGAATCTTGCGCGGACAGTTATGCAGGATGCGATTTAAGCACAAAGCACGCGTTGCGAGAAATAAACACGGCAGGCGGTTTCGGTGCTGCGGGGGCAGCAACAGGCCTAATCGTTACGCAGCGGCGGTTTGGCGAGTTTGCGTTGCAGCGTGCGGCGGTGCATGTTGAGCGCGCGGGCGGTGGCCGAGATGTTGTCGTCATGTTCGCGCAGCACGCGCTGGATGTGTTCCCACTCGAGGTTTTCGATCTGCGTGGGTTGCGCCTTGAGCGGTGCGTTGCTATCAGGTGCGTGACTGAAGGCTGCAACGATCTCGTCGGCATTGGCAGGCTTGGCAAGATATTGCGTCGCACCCAGTTTGATCGCCTCTACTGCAGTGGCGATGCTGGCATAGCCGGTCAGCACGACGATGCGCGTGTTCGGATCGAGTTCGTGCAATACCTTGACCAGCGCCAGTCCCGGCGCGCCGCCCATTTTCAGGTCGACTACGGCGAACTCCGGCGGATTGCTTTTTGCCAGGGGTATCGCATCTTCCACGCTGTGCGCCACCGTTACGGCAAAGCCACGCTTCGCCAGCGCGCCGCTCAATACCTTGCAAAACGTGATGTCGTCATCCGCCAGTAACAGCGAGGCAGATTCTTCACGAGGCTCAGTCACGTTCTCTCCTCGACTATCGGCAAGGTAAGTCCGGTGGTCGCGCCGCCTTCCTCGCGGTTGAACAGGCGCACCGTGCCGCCCATGCGTTCGATGGTGGCGTTGGCGAGGAACAGGCCCAATCCGCGGCCTTCTTTCTTGGTGGTGAAGAATGCAGAACCGGCTTTGAGCGCGGCCTCCTCGCTCAGTCCCTTGCCGTGATCGCGAATCTCCAGCGTGAAGCTGGCGCTATCCCAACGGGCATGTATCTCGATCGGCTGCGGGCTGGCATCGGCGGCATTGTTGAGCAGGTTCATCAGCGCGGCGCGCAGCGTCACATCGACGTTGATGTGCGGGGCAGGATGGGCCCCGTTGCTGTCGTAACGATATTGCGCGGCGGGACGCAGCAATTGCCATTCGTCCAGCACTTCAACCATCAATGCATCCACCGGTCGCGGCAGGGCCGCACCGCTGTCCTGCGCATTCGCCATGATCTTGTCGAGGATACGTTTGCAACTGCGCACCTGCTCGTCGAGGATGGCCAGATTGTCGCGTAATGCCGGCTGATCGGCAGCGGCATCGTGCCGCAGTTCGCCGATCACCACCGCCATCGTGGACAGCGGCGTGCCCATCTCATGTGCCGCACTGGCGGCCTGCGTGCCGAGCGCCACGATACGTTCGTTGCGCAGGATCTCTTCGCGCACGCGCGCCAGCATCTCGTCGCGGCTGCGCACCGCCTGTGCCATCTGCACCACGAAATACGCCACCACCACCGCGCTGATGACAAAACCGAGCCACATGCCCATCACGTGGATGTTGAAGGCATCGTCCTCGTTGTGGTGGATATGCGGCAGCGGGATGTAATAGGCCATCAGCAGGCTGTAACACGCGGCGGTCAGTGCCGCCATACCCCATGTGTAGCGTGGCGGCAGCGTGGCGGCAGCGATCACCAGCGGCAGCAGGTACAGCGAGATGAACGGGTTGGTCGAGCCGCCGCCGTAATACAGCAGGATGGTCAGCGCAATCACATCCAAGCTTAACTGAGCGAATAGTTCCGGGTTGGAGACGAGGCGGCTGCTGCGCAAGCGCAGCCAGCTGAACAGATTGATCGAAGCAAGCATCGCAATGGTCAGCAACATCGGCTGCCATTCCAGTTCCAGTTCCAGGATTTTCCAGACCACCGCCAGCGTGGCGAGTTGCGCGGCGACCGCGATGCTGCGCAGCGCGACCAGGCGGCGCAACTGGCTGTGACCGGGGAATGAAGAAAGTATCGCGCTGCTCATGACGCAATTGTAATCGGTAGCGGCATGGATGAGAGTGCGACATTATGCCGCCGGATTCTTTTGGAACGGTTGTACAAATATTCTGGTGGTCGCAACGCCAGCGCGTGGTTAAATTAAACCACGGCTGAACAGGCGCATGCATTTGCAAAGCGTTAACGGGTGAACAGGGCTGCGGCGTCCGGTTTTTGTGCTATGGCCTGCTCGACTTCGATTTGTGTCAGGATGCCTTGGTGATGGCCGACAAGTTTGCCGGTTGGTGAGTACAGAAAGCTGGTAGGCATGCCATCCAGCCCGCCGAAATCTCCGGCAGTATCTTCGTTTCCGAACACGATGGGATAGGAAATGGATTGTTTGCTGACTATGTCCATCACTTCCTTGCGGCTTCCGTACATCACCGCCACGCCGATCACCTGCAAATCCTTGTGCTGTTGCTGCAAGGCAACGAGGCCAGGGATTTCCTGGAGGCATGGCGGGCACCATGGCGCCCAGAAATTGACCAGCACCCACTTGCCATGCAAGCTGGAAAGTGTGTAATGCGCGCCGTCCCTGTCCTTGAGGTTCCAGTCGCCAGCCCATGCGATGTGAACAAGGCTCAGGGAAAGCAGGAACGCCGCGAACAGCGCTCCCTTGGGGGACGATGAGGATTTTTCCAGTGCCTTCATGTTTTAAAGCGCCCTTCCGGCAGGTTTATTCGAATGAGTGTGATACTACCAGCGTCAAAGTGTAGCGCGGGCTTAGCTGCAGGCCGTTGACATTCTGATAGACGGGCAGTTGAACGAAGCCGTAAACGGATGTTCCGCCTCCGACCCGGAGCGAAGCGCCGGGAGCGAGGTATACCAGCGTGCCGCCGTCAAGCGGAGTGCCGCCAACATCGTCCGGCGCGCGATGGATGTAATTGAGTTGCAGCATGGAGGTGAATCTGGCTCCGAATTTTGCATGGCGTATCCCGGTGTTCAGCGAGTAGGTGTCACCCGGGCGATAGTCCGCGCCGGCTATGGTTTTGGTGGCAACGGCATGTTGCACAGTGCCTTGTGCAAACCAGCCATACTCGGCTATGGCTCCGGTGACAAACCCGCCAAGGATGACATCGGTCGAACCGGTGCCGATTTGCAGGCTGCGATCCAGCGGGGTGACACCGTCGTTGAAGTTTGCGTTGGTGCTCCCGGTCGGCAGCTTGATTCCGGCGATGATTCCGGACGTTTTGTCGGCGGAGAACCCCGTGTATTTTCCGATGACACGGATATCACCGATGCCGCTATCAGATGAAGTGGCGTAACTGGAGTAATCGGGAGAAGACGAAGCGCTGGCGCCATTGTCACCAAATGTGCCATGCATCCGCTGAACGAATGGCAGCTGGGCGCTGACTCCCCAGGTATCGCTGGTATAGTTGAGCGATGCCGTGGTCGTCCGTGTGGTGGTGTAATCCTCGATTTCCTGGCCGGCCAGCCAGAGTTCGCTGATCTTTGCTGAAGATGCCTTGCCGGAGCCGTAGCGCTGCTGGTCCTGTTTGATGTAGTTATAGGACAGGTCGGCGGTGAAACCGGGAGTTGAGCTGATGCCCTGTGTTCCCCACTCTTTTGACAATGAGTCTCCGCAGGCTGCGCAGGCAAGGGCGTCATTCATCGCGACGAGCGGCAGCAGGGCGAGAGCTGTGGCGGCAACCATTCGAAAGGGTGTGCGGATATGCGAGGAATAATTCGCGGCGTTCATGGTTTTGTTCCTTGCGGGTTGATGTCCGCCAAAATTATATAGAGCATTAATTGCCACCACCTGCGGCATATTGTCACACCCGCATTTTCCAAGACCGCATGGCCGGTTGGCAGTGTGTGCAGCGAATCGGTTATGCTGGACGGGTTTTGCAATATATTGGCTGGTGGATTTCTGTATGGGCTTATTGAAGAACGATTATGTCCTGGCATTTATCTGGGCATTGTGCGCCGGGGTGAGCTGCGTGTTCGGCTTCGCGCCGTTCGGGATTTTCCCGATCCCGGTGCTGGCGCTTGCCGTCCTGTTTGCGCTTTGGCAGCGCGCCGGCACGCCGCGTATCGCAGCATGGCTGGGTTTCGCTTTCGGTTTGGGATTGTTCGGTGCCGGCGTCGGCTGGATCTATGTCGCGCTGCACGATTACGGAGACATGCCGATGTTGCTGGCACTGCCGGCAACCATGCTGTTCGCCGCATTCCTTGCGCTGTTCACTGCGTTGGCCGGTTATGCGCAAGCGCGATTTCCAGTGGCAAACGGTTTGCGCACAATTTTGGTTATGCCGGCGGCATGGGTGTCGGTCGAATGGCTGCGCGGCACGATCTTCACCGGCTTTCCATGGTTGACTTTGGGTTATGCGCACAGTGACAGTCCGCTGGCAGGCTATGCGCCGCTATTCGGCGTGTATGGCGTATCGCTGATGGCGGCAGTCAGCGCGGGCTTGCTGGCGTACGCCTCGATAAACCTGCTGCGTGATCCGCCAGCTGCGTTGCGCGGCACACTCTCCCTCGCCAAGTTTTCTCGAGGCGTACGCATCCCCTTATTGATATTGGCCGCGCTTTGGATAGTCGGAGCCGCGCTACGCCCCATCGCATGGACACAGCCTCACGGCGAACCTTTCAGCGTGGCGCTGATACAGGGCAACATCGCGCAGAATCTCAAGTTCAACGAAGATGCGCTGGTGGGCACGCTGGAAACATATCGCCGCCTGGTGTTGCAGAACAACGCGCGTCTTACGTTGCTGCCGGAAACCGCTTTGCCGTTGCTGCGCCATGAAGTGCCGCAAAATCTGGTTGGGCAACTGCGCGACCATGCATTGCAAAATGGCGGGGATATTCTGATTGGAGTTTTTGAGCGTGACCACGGCAGCTACTACAACAGCGTATTTTCATTGGGTGCGGACGAAGAGCAACATTACCGCAAACACCATCTGGTGGTGTTTGGCGAATTCATTCCGTTGCGCCCGTTGCTCGGCTGGTTCATCAACGACGTGCTCAACATTCCGATGGGCGATCTGGCACGGGGCGATAAGCTGCAGGCACCGCTCGATGTTGCCGGGCAGCATGTCGCGGTGAACATCTGCTATGAAGATGTGTTCGGCGAAGAAATCATCCGCGCCCTGCCGCAGGCCACGCTGCTGGCCAACTTCACCAATGATGCCTGGTATGGCCATTCGTACGCAGCCGCGCAGCACAACCAGATCTCTCAAATGCGTGCCATGGAAAGCGGCCGGATGATGTTGCGCGCCACCAATACCGGCGTCACTTCCATCATAGGCGCGGATGGCAAAGTTTTGCAGCAATTGCCGCAACATGTGGAGGTGGTCCTGCATGGTATGGCGCAAGGCTATGAGGGACTCACGCCCTATGCGCGCTGGGGCAATGCGGCCGTGTGGCTGCTGATTGTGCTGATGCTGGCAGGGGCGCGGTCGCCGAGAAACCGGTTTGCGGTCTGGAAGCACTGAAAGCGACTATTCTGGTGCAGCGACAATGCTTTCACGTCACAGTGATTTCGTGTTACGCTTCAACGATGTAAGGTCCAGCCTGCAGAGGTTGTGCAAGATCAGGTCAGCTGCGCTGTTGGCGGGCACCCTTGGTTGTTGCGCAGCGTCTCAAGCAGCGGACAATCACATTGTCGAGAAACCGTTGCTGGCAGCTGCTCTGCTGGCAACATTGTCATGAAATGAAGGGTGGGATTAAGTGAATACATTTTGGCTGATAGCCGCTGGCTTGATTGTCGTTATTGCTGCTGCATTGCTGTTGGTATTGTTGCCGCGGTTGCGCAGGATGCAGAAAAACCTGCTGAGTGAACCCAAAGGCGCGATGGCCATACTTACAGGGAGTCAGGGACCGGTAATTGTGGGTGGCATAGCGGTTTGTTTATTTGCGATGGCATTATATTTTGCATGGACTACCCCAGGCACATCCACCGGGCCACAGACGGCGAAAGAGATCGGCATGTCGCCTGAGCATGTCGCAATGATCAAGACCTTGTCTGCGCGTCTGGAACAGAATCCCAATGATGGCAAGGGCTGGGCCATGCTGGCAAGATCCTATGCAGTGTTGGGGCGATATCAGGAAGCATTGCCTGCCTACGAGAAAGCAGCGAATTTGCTCCCGAACGACGCGGTTTTGCTGGTGGACTATGCCGAAATACTGGCGACAGCGAACGGCAAGAATTTGCAAGGCAAACCTTCGGAGATAATCAAGAGCGCGCTGTTGATCGACCCCAACAATATTAAGGGCCTGAATTTGATCGGTATAGCTGCTTACCAGGCCGGAGATTACGCCCACGCTGTGAGCTATTGGGAAAAGTTGCTGCAATTGTTGCCGCCGGATTCACCCAACGCAAAAAAAATCAACGCCAGTATAGCCACAGCCCGCGCCCGGATAGCGGCGGGCACACAACCGCCGGCCCAAGGCATGATGCAGCCGGCGACTGGCGCTGAACAGATTAGCGGTGTGGTGAAACTGAGTCCCGCATTGGCAGGAAAAGCGTCACCCAACGATACCGTGTTTGTGTACGCCAAGGCGGTATCCGGCCCACCCATGCCCATTGCAGTGATTCGTGCCCAAGTCAAAGATCTGCCGCAAAAATTTGTTCTTAACGATTCGATGGCGATGATGCCGACGATGAAGTTGTCGAATTTCAAAGAGGTGGTAATTAGCGCGAAAGTTTCCAAGTCAGGCAATGCTACGCCGCAAAGCGGCGATTTAGGAGGCGAAGTCGCATCCGTGAAGGTTGGCGCCAACAATGTGCAACTGGTGATCGACAAAATCGTTCCATAGACCGGAGTGATAAACTCGGCCTGTTATTCGTCGCGGCGCTTAGGCAAGCTACCGGAAAGTCCCCTGCCCGAACTTGAGCAGAACACCGGTTCTCATTCATTATGCATGGGACATTGCATTGCAAGAGGTTGGTATTAACGCGTAGCAAGGGTGGTTTCCGTCCGGCCGCAGAAAAATATCCGACCCGACGCATCCTGGCAAATGTTTGTGGCGGGCGCATCGTTGGCAACATGTTTATTGGCAAGGGTGCGAACGTAATGCGGGGAATTCGTATCCTGGCCTCTAATACTCCACTCACGCACCGGTGTACCGCAACATTTTGCGGCGTACAATTGAAGCCGTGAACAGAATCTTTTTGAGGAAGTCGCAATGAACCTCTCCATGCCTGAAATCACCCTCCAGCCGCGCATCGATAAAGCGATTGCGCCACAGCCGGCAGAGGGGCAGTCCCTCTCCGAGGTCCCGCTTCGGGTCAAGGGATTTCTGGCGTTCGCCGCGGTCGTGATCTATGCGGTGCTGCTGACGACTTTCACGTTCAACAAAAAGGCCGAGCTGGTAGACGAGTTCGAGCATCTGCAGGATCTCTATAAAGTTGAAGATGGTCTCAGGCAAGTGGATGCGACCGCCTTCCACATTGTCATGGCGGTGTTCATGAACCCGAAGACCGATGACAAGAAAGAGGCGATCCGGCGCTTCCAGGAAAACTTCGAATTACTCAAGAGAAAGAACGCCGAACTGGTGGCACACTATCCCGTTGCCGGGGTGAATCTTGCCGGCCTCGAGCAAGCGGTGGTACGAGCCGCCGAACATCCCTCTGCGGACGGATTGTCCCAGATGAACGCTGAATTGCTCAAGGTCAAGATCGAGATCACCCAGCACATCGACGAATCGACGCGGGAACAAAAGGCGACCGCAGAGAGCTTCCACATGCTATGGGATTCGGCGGCGCTCGCCTCGCTGTTGTTCGGATTGATCGGACTGTTGTTGCTGGGCGCGATTATCGGCCTATTCTTCACCCGGCTCACCACCGACTTGCACACCCTGAAAGCCAGGGCGCTGGGCATCATCAAGGGAGAACGCAACACGTTCACGCCGGTGACCCGCAACGACGAGGTGGGTGAATTGATGCAGGCGGTGAACCAGATGGCCACGGCGCTGGACGAGCGTGAAAGAGAACTGGTGATCACCCGGCAGAAATTCTTCCATCGCGAGAAGATGGCGGCGGTGGGCGCACTGGCCGCCGGCGTGGCGCACGAGATCGGCAATCCCATCGCGGCCATGTCCGGCGTGCTGCAGGAAATGGTCGACGAACAGGGAGCCGGGCAATCGCAGCTGGCTGGCGGCAACAAACTGACCGTGTTGCAGACCCAGATCCAGCGCCTGTCCGCGATCACCCGCGAGATCTCCGGATTCGCCGCTCCGCAGCCGATGGAACGACAGCTGCTGGATCTGAACGGGCTGGTGCGGACCACCTCCGGACTGATGGGCTATGACAAGCGGATGAGCCGGGTGAGCCTGCGGCTCAACCTGGATAGCCAGTTGCCGGCGATCTATGGCGTGGCCGACCAGCTCACGCAGGTGATCATGAACCTGCTGATCAATGCCGCCGACGCGTTGAGTTCCAGAGCAGAGGGCATGCGCGAGATCGCCCTGCGCAGCGAGCTATCCGGCGACCAGGTGTGCTTTACCGTGACCGACAACGGTGGCGGCATGGATCAGGAAACGCTCAACCGGGCGTTCGAGGCCTTTTATACCACCAAAAGCAAAGGGACCGGGCTGGGTTTGTCGCTGTGCTATTCCATCATCACCGGACATGGCGGCACGATAGAGATCGATTCGGCCCCCAATCAGGGGACGCGGGTGCGAATCTTCCTGCCGGTGCCCACGGATGACGGGAGCGATAACTTATGACATCGCTGCAATTGCTCGTGATCGACGACGAGCCGGCCATCCGCCAGGTGGTGACTTCGCACCTGCGCAAGGCGGGATATACCGTGGATCAGGCCAGTGACGGCGAAACCGCGATGGAAAGACTTTCCCGCGGCGATGTGGATATCGCGCTGTGCGACATCAAGCTGCCCGGCTTGAGCGGCATCGAGCTGCTGCGCCAGGCGCGCGCCGTCAACGTGGATACCGCCTTCATCATGATGACCGCTTTCGCCTCCGTGGACACGGCGATCGAGGCGATCAAGGCGGGCGCGGCCGATTACATGATCAAGCCGCTGAACAACGACGAGTTGCTGCACCGTTTGACCAAGGTGGGCGACCTGCGCGGACTGCGCGCGGAAAACCGGGTGCTGCGCAGGCTGGTACTGGGCGTCAACAAGGAAGTGTTCGGTTTCAACTCCCCCGCGATGCGCGAGATGGAACACATGGCAGCCAAGGTGGCGCACACCAACAGCACCGTGCTCATCACCGGCGAGAGCGGCACCGGCAAGGGGGTGGTCGCGCGCCTGATCCACCAGCAGAGCCCGCGCGCCGAAGGCCCTTTCATCCCGGTCAACTGCGGTGCGATCCCGGAGAACCTGGTGGAAAGCGAGTTCTTCGGCCACACCCGGGGCGCCTTTACCGGCGCGGACAAGGCCAGAAAAGGATTATTCCTGGAAGCGGACGGGGGGACCATCTTTCTCGACGAGATCGGTGAACTGCCGCTTGCGCTGCAGGTGAAACTGCTGCATGTGATCGAGCAAAAGGAAGTGCGTCCGGTAGGCGAGGAACAGACGCGCCCGGTGGACGTGCGGATCATCACCGCGACCAATCGCGATCTGGCGGAGATGGTCGCCCAGGGCAAGTTTCGCGAAGACCTGTATTTCCGGCTCAGCGTGTTTCATATCCACGTGCCGCCACTGCGCGAGCGGCGCCAGGACCTTTCCGCCCTGATCAAGTTCCTGCTGCAGCGCAGCACCAGGCGTATGAGCAATGGACAGGAAATCACCCTCGATCCGGGTGTCGAGGCGCTGCTGATGAACTATGACTGGCCGGGCAATGTGCGCGAGATGGAAAATGTCATTGACCGCGCGATCATCCTGGCGGACGGGAACCACATCGTGATGGCCGACCTGCCGCCGCAGATCACCAAGGTGGATCAATCGGCCCGTCTTGGCGACGGCTTCCACTCCTCCGGCACATTACGCGAGCAGATGCGAAAATATGAGGCGGCCCTGATTTATAAAACGATCGAGGAGACCGGCGGGGATCGCCGTGCCGCGGCGCAGAAACTCAACATCGGTTTGTCCAGCCTGTACCGGAAACTGGAGGAGATAGAGGGACAGAAGCCGTTGCCCGAAGAAGACCATTCGGGTCAGGAAGTACGCCAGGAATGACGGCGCCAGCGTATTATTCCTGTTCTTTAGCCCAGGAATCCTTAAGCGTGACGGTACGATTGAATACCGGTTTCCCGGGACGGTGGTCGCGCCGGTCAGTGCAGAAATAGCCGAGCCGCTCAAACTGGTAGCGGGTTTCCGGTTTGGCATCTTTCACGCATGCCTCTACCCAGCCGTGCGCCGTGACCAGAGAATCAGGATTGAGGTAAGTGCAAAAATCGATTTCCTTGTCCGCATCCGGTTCCGGCACGGTGAACAGCCGGTCATACAATCGGATTTCGGCAGGCAATGCATGCGCACAGGACAACCAGTGGATCACGCCTTTCACTTTGCGGCCCGCCGGGTTCTTGCCCAGCGTTTCCGCATCTATCGAGCAGCGCAATTCGATCACGTTGCCGGTGGCATCCTTGACCGCCTCATTGCAACGCATGACATAGGAATAACGCAACCGCACTTCTCCCCCTAAGGTAAGGCGTTGCCAGCCCGCTGGCGGAGCCTCGCTGAAGTCATCCGCCTCGACCCAGATCTCCTTGCCGAACTGCACGATGCGCGCACCGAACTCGGGATGCTGCGGATGGAAACCCGCCTCGCGCGATTCGGTCTGTCCCGCCACAAAATTCGTAATCACCACTTTCAGCGGATTGATCACCGCCATCACACGCGGCACTTTGCTTTCGAGATCGTCGCGGATGGCCGATTCCAGCACGCCCATGTCCACGGTGTTATTGCTCTTGGAGATGCCGATGAGTCTTGCAAATTCACGTATGCCTTCGGGAGTGTAGCCGCGGCGGCGCATCCCGATGATGGTGGGCATGCGCGGATCGTCCCAGCCTGACACGCGCCCCTCGTTTACCAATTGCAGCAGTTTGCGTTTGCTGGTGATGGTGTAATGCAGCTCCAGCCGTGAAAACTCATACTGGCGCGGATGGCAGAGAATCGTGATGTTATCCAGCACCCAGTCGTAGAGCGGGCGGTGATCTTCGAATTCCAGCGTGCACAGCGAGTGCGTGATGCCTTCCAGCGCATCGGAGATGCAATGCGTGTAATCGTACATCGGGTAGATGCACCAGGCATCCCCGGTGCGCATATGGTGGGCACGTCGGATGCGGTAGATCACCGGATCGCGCAGGTTGATGTTGCCGCTGGACATATCGATTTTGGCGCGCAGCACACGGTTGCCGTCTGCGAACTCGCCGGCGCGCATGCGGGTGAACAGATCCAGATTTTCTTCCGCCGGACGTTCGCGATACGGACTGTTCTTGCCGGCCAGTGTCAACGTGCCGCGATATTCGCGCATCTGTTCGGGGGTCAGGTCGTCCACGTAAGCCAGTCCCTTGTTAATCAGTTCGACCGCGTACTGGTACAACTGCTCGAAATAATCGGATGCCCAGCGCACCTCCCCGTCCCACTGAAAGCCCAACCAGCGCACATCGTCCTGGATGGACTGGGCATATTCCTCATTTTCCTTTTCCGGGTTGGTGTCGTCGAAACGCAGATTGCACTTGCCTTGATAATCCCTTGCCAGACCGAAGTTCAGGCAAATGGATTTGGCATGACCGACATGCAGATAACCGTTCGGCTCGGGCGGGAAACGCGTGACGATGCTGCGGTGTTTGCCACTGGCCAGATCGGCATCGATAATCGTGCGGATGAAGTTAGACGCGGCGGGTTGCGGCGTGCTGCTCATGTTGGGTTCTTCCCGGTTCGTGTAAGGTTAATGATATGCGCGGCGGATTTTACCCGAAATCACGAGTCGTTCCCGACAGACATTAACTGTGAAAATGTGCGGTTTATTTGGTAGAATCCGCCTCGATTCAAATATTTCCGCGCGCCTGCTCGTCATCACGGAACAGAACCACTATGAATACTCTCAACCATGTTACCCGCCTTGCTGCGGTGTTCACCGGCGCTTTGCTGTTGTGTGCCGGCCTGGTTGCACATGCCGACGAAATCGAAGATGCCAACAAATTGTTCAAGCAGGGCCAGCGCAGCCAGGCTCTGGGCAAGGTAAATGCCTATCTCGCCGACAAGCCGAAAGACGCGCAAGCGCGATTCCTGAAAGGACTGATACTCACCGAACAAGGCAAGACTGCTGATGCAATCAAGATATTTTCAGCCTTGACCGATGATTATCCGGATCTGCCCGAGCCCTACAACAACCTCGCCGTGCTGTATGCCGGCCAGGGTCAATACGACAAAGCCAAAATATTGCTGGAAAGGGCGATAAGCACCCATCCCAGCTATGCTACCGCTCACGAGAACCTCGGTGACATATACGCCAAGATGGCCAGCCAGGCATATGACCGCGCCTTGCAGCTGGACCACAGCAACACCGCGACGCAAACCAAGCTGGCGATGATACAAAATCTGTTTGCCGGTGGCACACGCAGCAAAGAGCCTGATGCGTACAATACTCCGGTCTCGAACAAGGCCGACACAACGCCGGTCATTGCCGAGGTGACTCAGTCCCAGCCCGATCAGCCGGCATCTGCCGCTGCGGCAACTGAATCCAAAGCGGAATCCGAAACTGAACCTGCTGCTGCCCCCGAGCGCGTTGTCAAGAAAGAGAGCAGCAAGGATGTTTCGGAAACCATCATGGCCTGGGCCGCCGCGTGGTCTGCCAAGGATACGGATAAATACCTGTCGTTCTATGCTGATGATTTCAAAACGCCGGACGGCGAAACCCGCTCAGCCTGGGAAGCGGTTCGCAGAGATCGCATCAGCGCCCCCAAATTTATCCATGTAGGCATCAGTATCAAGAGCATATTATTCACCGACGGCACCCATGCCACCGTGAAGTTCCGCCAGTCCTATCGTGCCACCCACCTGAAGACTTCCGGCAACAAAACCCTGCTGATGGTGAAATCCGGCGACAAGTGGCTGATTCAGGAAGAGCGTTCCAGATAGCCATGTTGAAACAGACGCTGATTTTTTCGCTGCTGTGCAGTTTGTTGCCTGGAACGGTGCAAGCCGGGGGGGATAGCACGGAAGCGCAATTGGTGAAAAGCCTGCAAGCCATCAACAATAACCGCCTCGATATTGCGCTCAACGAAGTGGA
Source organism: Gallionella sp. UBA4737 (assembly GCA_002403995.1). Taxonomy (GTDB): domain Bacteria; phylum Pseudomonadota; class Gammaproteobacteria; order Burkholderiales; family Gallionellaceae; genus Gallionella. The sequence goes on from DHIV01000103.1 coordinate 27,722, forward strand.
CAGTCTGTTGCGGGTCAACCCAAATTTCAAACTGGCACAATTGGTCAAAGGCGATCTGCTGATGGCACACGCCGGCGTGATCGATAATTTCGGCAGCGCGTCAAACGCGCCGCAAGACAAGATTGAAGACCTGCGCGACGAGGCGCGGGTGCGCCTGCAACGCGTGCTGTCCCAATCCGACACCAGGCTCAAACCGCGTTTTTTATGGCAACTGGATGCGCGACAGAAGTATGCGCTGGTAGTCGATACCAGTCGCTCCACATTATTCGTTTATGAAAACGTAAATGGCGAGCCGCGCTATGTCACCGACTTCTACGTTACGATCGGCAAGCTCGGCACGGAAAAATTTTCCTCGGGCGATCAACGCACCCCTATAGGCGTGTATTTCGTCAAGGCAGAATTGCCCAAAAAAAGTCTCGCCGACATGTATGGCGATGGGGCCTATCCGCTCAGTTACCCGAACGAATGGGATCGCAGAAACAAGCGCGCCGGCAGCGGTATCTGGTTGCATGGCACGCCCAGCAGCACTTACAGCCGGCCGCCGCGCGCCAGCAACGGCTGCGTGGTGCTGGCAAATGACGATCTGGAAAAACTGGCCTCCTATCTGCAGGTCGGTGTCACGCCGGTCATCATCACCAATCAGATGGACTGGAGCAGCGAGCAGGATCAAATCGAGCGCACCGGCCTGTTGCAGGAATTCGAACAATGGCGCAAGGATTGGGCCGGCCTCGACACCGATGCCTACCTCGGACATTATGCCCGCGAATTTTCTTCAGGGAGTATGGATTACACTGCATGGGAAAAGCAAAAGCAATTAGTCAACAGCGCGAAATCCTGGATCAAGCTGAATCTCACCAATGTCAGCATGTTCGCCTATCCGGAGCAACCCAACATGGTGGTGGTCGATTTCGAGCAGGATTACAGCAGCAACAACCTGTCCAACCGGATGAAAAAGCGCCAGTACTGGATCAAGCAGGACAATCGTTGGAAAATCATTTACGAAGGAGCCGCATAACATGAAACAACTCTTTACCGCGCTGTTCGCACTGCTGCTGTGCTGCACAATGCAATCTTCGCATTCATCAACCCAGGATAACAAAACGACAAAGGACAACAAAACCATGGTCAAACTGCATACCAATATGGGCGTCATCACCCTGCAACTGGACGCCGAAAAGGCACCCAACACCGTCAAGAACTTCCTCGAGTACGTGAACAGCGGCTTTTACAGCGGCACCATTTTCCACCGCGTGATCGCAAATTTCATGATCCAGGGCGGCGGTTTTGAATCCGGCATGAAACAAAAGAAAGCCAATGCCCCGATCAAAAATGAAGCTGCAAATGGCTTGAAGAACGACAAATATACCGTTGCGATGGCGCGCACCGGTGACCCGCATTCCGCCACTGCGCAATTCTTCATCAACGTCAAGGACAACGGTTTCCTCAACTATCCGGGGCAGGATGGCTGGGGCTACTGCGTGTTCGGCAAGGTGGTGGAAGGCAAGGAAGTGGTGGACGCGATACGCAACGTGAAGACCGGCCACCGCTCGGGTTTCCAGGATGTGCCGCTGGAAGATGTCGTCATCACCAGCGCGGAAGTGGTGAAGTAATCCCCATCTCCCGCGCTATCGCGCTCCCCTCTCCCGCTTGCGGGGGAGGGGTCGGGGGAGGGGTACTTTGATTGCCCACAAAAAATGTCATTCTCCCTGTTCATCTCCGACCTGCATCTGAGTGCCAAACATCCGCACAGCATCGCAGCGTTCCAGCGCTTCATCGCCACACTCGCGCCACAGGCCGAGGTGCTGTACATCCTCGGAGACCTGTTTGAATACTGGGCGGGTGACGATGACCGGCACGATCCCTTTCACGCGCAGGTGGTAAGCGCATTGCATGACCTTTCGAGGCGCGGCATTAAAATCTATTTGATGCATGGCAACCGCGACCTGTTGATGGGCGACGCTCTCGCCAAAGCAGCCGGCGCGACTTTGCTGGATGACCCGACCCTGCTCGACCTGTATGGTACCCCCACACTGCTAAGCCATGGCGACACGCTGTGCACCGATGATGTCGAGTATCAGAAATTCCGCGCCCAGGTACATGATGCGGAATTCCAGAAAAACTTTCTCGCCCAGCCGCTTGCGGCACGCAAAGCCTATATAGAACAATTGCGGCAGCAAAGCACTTCCGCCAAGCAAAGCAAGGACAACACGATCATGGACGTGAACATCGATGCGGTCGCCGCGCTGCTAAGAAAACACAACTACCCGCGTTTGATCCACGGTCATACCCACCGCCCCAAACGCCACGAGCATGTGGTGGATGGGCATGGCTGCGAACGATGGGTGTTAAGCGATTGGGATCAACAAGCCTCGGCATTGCGCTGCGATGCGCAGGGTTGCCGCACACTAGAATTCTGATTGGGTAACAGGGTTTACCTTCCGCCGCTGCCCGCACACAGCTTCTTGCACGGCATGCCGTCGCCTCCCGGGTTCAGGGCTTTCACACCGCAGACGATGAGGTAGTAATAAGCCTCGTCGCAGGAGCGCATCTGCGAGCAATGGTGTTTGGTACCGCAGGTATAATCGCGCGGCGAAAGCGCCAGTGACAAGTCCGTTTCCACCGCATGCTGCTTGCGCCACTGCCAAGGCGGCAAGGGGTTGTTCTGCGCCCACAAGCCACGTTTGGCTTGTTGTGCTTCCTGCTGGAGGACAATGTAGCGGCGGTCGCTGTGATAGTGCGAATACTCCCACGCCATGCCGCGCCGTACCATTTCCTCGTTGACGCTGAGACCATTCACTTTAAGCTGTGCGATATCGCGTCCGTATTTATCCACCGCCAGCGTGTCTACCCATACCTGCTTGCGCAACACCATTTCCACCAGTGTGTTGCGCGAGGCTAAGCCGAAAGCCTGCGCTTTTTCCGGCGCGTCGATCTCGGCCAGACGGATTTTCAACAATCCACTCGCACGCCTCACCAATACCGTGTCGCCGTCCAGCACCGCAATGATCCTGGCGGTGAATTCCTGCCCTGAGCCTGGCCGAAGGATTTCAGCGCAAGCCGCTCCGTTCACGCACAGCAGCACAGCACAAAACAATGCCGTGCCGATGTGCTTCATATCAGCGCACTCTTGACCAAAGCAAGGCACATCAATGCATAACCGGCAGCAAGCAGGTCGTCGAACATCACGCCCAGCCCGCCATGCCAGTTGCCGTCGAAATAGCGTATCGGCGGCGGTTTGACGATGTCAAAGAAACGGAACAGCACGAATGCCAGCAGCGACCAGTACCAGCCGGGCGGAGTGAAGAACAATACCAGCATGAAAGCCACGATCTCGTCCCACACGATGCCACCGTAATCGGCTTCACCCAAAGCCTTGCCGGTTTCGCCGCATACCCGCACGCCGAGAGCAAATGCCGCAAGCAGCATCAGCATGAACAGATAATCCGGTAATTGCGGCGCGAGCAGCCAATACATCGGAAACGCGACCAGTGTGCCGAAAGTGCCGGGAGCTTTGCGGGCCAGGCCGCTGCCGAAACCGAACGCCAATAAATGTGCCGGGTTGCTGAACAGGAATCGCCAGCCAGGTTTTACAACTGTTTCATCGGAAGTGGTCATAACCAGAAGCCTTTATGTTGAGCGGGTCACCTGCCGCATCGAGCACCAGGCAGCCGAGTCCCGCGACAATTGTGCCTATATGGGCCAGCGGCAATTTCAGTCGTGCGGCAATGTCCAATATTCCAGCATGATGAGCGGCCGGTGCGGTAAAGCATAATTCATAATCATCCCCGCCGGACAAAGCGCATTGTTTTGCCAGCGGATGCTGCAAATGGCCGCGCAATACCGGGGAGACCGGCAGTGCCGAAAAATCGAGCCGCGCAGCCAGCCGCGAGGCCTCGAGAATGTGGCCGAGATCGGCGAGCAGTCCGTCGGAAATATCGATTGCGCTGTTGGCGATACCGCGTAACGCCAGCCCCAGTGCAACGCGCGGCTGCGGCTGATGCAAAGCGGGCGCACAGGCGGCGTATTCGGTGTCGCTCAACATGATATGGCCTTGCTGATGCGCGAGTGCCAGTGCGGCATCCCCCAATTTACCCGATACCCAGACCTCATCATCCACATGAGCACCACTGCGAAGCAACGCCGCTCCCTGTGGAACCTCGCCGAATATCGTCACGCACAGATTGAGCGGGCCGCGCGTGGTATCGCCGCCGACCAGATCCACACCATGCTGTTGGGCCAATGCGAAGAAACCTGCGCTGAATCTTTCCAGCCACGCTTCATCTGCATCGGGCAGTGCGATCGCCAGCGTCGCCCAGCGCGGCGTTGCGCCCATGGCGGCCATGTCGGACAGATTCACCGCCAGCGTCTTGTGTCCCAGCAAAAAGGGATCTGCATCCGGCAAGAAGTGTGTGCCGCTCACCAGCATGTCGGTGGATACCGCCAGCACGTTACCCGCGCTCACCTGCAGCAGCGCGGCATCGTCGCCGACACCCAGCAGCGCGCCCGGCGTGGGGCGAGTGAAATAGCGGCGGATCAGGTCAAATTCTGTCATGCGGAAATATCCGCTTCAGGATGCGCGCCCTGAAAATTCCGGCGCGCGCAGTTGGGGCGCGAGTTTGTCCAGCACGCCGTTGACGAACTTATGGCCGTCGGTGCCGCCGAAGGTCTTGGCGAGTTCAACAGCTTCGTTGATGACTACCTTGTAGGGCACTTCCATGTGTTGCGCCAATTCAAACGTACCCAGCAGCAGCACAGCGAATTCCACCGGGCTGAGTTCGGCCAGCGGCCGGTCGAGTTGCGGGGCAAGCAGCGCCTCCAGGTCAGCGTGCCGGCTCAATGCGCCGCGCAGCAATCTGGAAAACAATTCCTTGTCGAAGCGGCCGATATTCTTTTCGGCCTGTATCTGCTTTTCGATCTTCGCCGCCTCACCCGCTGTGATGCGCCATTGATAGATGCCCTGCATGGCGAGCTCACGCGCCCGATGGCGCGGACTTTTATTCGGTGCTTTTATGGTGTTCGGCGCCTTTTTAGCTGCGGCCGCGACATCGGCCTTGCTCGCATTCATGTGATGCCCCGCAGCAGATTGACCATCTCGATCGCCACCAGCGCAGCTTCGCTGCCCTTGACGTGCATGCGCGCTATCGCCTGCTCGTCGGTGTCGGTGGTCAGGATCGCATTGGCGACAGGCACACCGGTGTGCAATTGCACTTCGCCTACGCAGCGTGCCGATTCGTTGGCCACCACTTCGAAATGATAGGTGTCGCCGCGTATCACCGCGCCCAAGGCGATCAGCGCATCGACCCTGCCGCTCTGTGCCATGCGCTGCAATACCAGCGCGATTTCCAGCGCGCCGGGCACGGTCGCCAGCGTGATGTCATCTTCGCGCACGCCCTGCTGCACCAATTGCGTCCGGCATGCACCCAACAGGCCTTCGCACACTTCGGTATTGAAGCGGCTTTGCACGATGCCGATGCGCAGGCCCGTGCCGTTCAGGTTTTTTTCGATTTCTTTCATTAACTCATTCCTTATGTTCGTCACTGGCATAACCCACCACTTCCAGGCCGAAGCCGGTCATGCTCGGCATCTTGTGCGGCGTGGCCAGCAAACGCATCTTGCCGACATTGAGGTCGCGCAGTATCTGCGCGCCGATGCCGTAACTGCGCGGGTCCCATTGTGCGGTCTGCTGGCTGGCGGCATCCAGTGCGGCGCGCGCGCGCAACTCCTGCGGAGTCTCGCCGCGATGCAGCAACACCAGAACGCCCGCGGTCGATTGGCCGATCTTCTGCATGGCCTGATTCACGCTGATCGAATGCGCATGATCGGTCTGTTCCAGAAAATCCATCACCGAAAGCGGCTCATGCACGCGCACCAGCGTTTCCGCGTCCTGCCGTATATCACCCTTCACCAGCGCCAGATGGGTATGCTGCGTGGTCTTGTCCACGTAGGTCGCCAGTTCGAATTCGCCGTAGGCAGTTTGCACTTTGCGCCGCGCCACGCGCTCGACCAGTTTCTCGTTCTGGCTGCGGTGCTCGATCAGGTCGGCGATCGTGCCGATCTTGAGCGCGTGCTGTTTGGCATACACGATCAGATCAGGCAATCGCGCCATCTCGCCGTCTTCCTTGAGTATCTCGCAGATGACAGCTGCCGGAGTAAGTCCGGCCAGTTGCGCCAGATCGCAGCCCGCCTCGGTATGCCCGGCGCGCACCAGCACGCCGCCGTTTTGTGCGCGCAGCGGAAAGATATGGCCGGGCTGCACGATGTCGGCAGGCTTGGCATCTTTGGCCGCGGCGGCCTGTATGGTGCGCGCACGGTCGGCTGCCGAGATGCCGGTGGTCACACCGGTCGCGGCTTCGATAGACAGCGTGAAATTGGTTGCCAGCGGCAAGCCGTTCTCGCGCACCATCAGCGGCAGGTTGAGCTGCTTGCAATGCGCCTCGGTCAGCGTCAGGCAGATCAGTCCGCGGCCATGCTTGGCCATGAAATTGATCTTTTCCGGCGTGACGAATTCGGCGGCGAACACCAGATCGCCTTCGTTCTCGCGGTCTTCTTCATCGACCAGCACGACCATCCGCCCGGCGCGGATCTCTTCGATGATGTCCCATATAGGAGCTATATCTGTCATTGGGATTCCTGCATCATTCGTTCCACATAGCGCGCGATCATATCCACTTCGAGATTGACGCGACTGCCCGCGCGCAAGTTTTTCAGGTTGGTCATCAGCAGCGTGTGAGGGATCAGGTTGACACTGAACTCATTACCTGTCACCTGATTGATGGTCAGGCTGATACCGTTGATGGCGATAGAGCCTTTGATCGCAATGTATTTAGCCAATGCCCGCGGCGCGCGTACGTCCAGTTTCCAGCTTTCGCCGAGATCGGTAAATTCGATCACTTCACCCACGCCATCGACGTGGCCGCTGACCAAATGCCCGCCCAGCCTGTCAGCCAGACGCAATGCCTTTTCCAGATTCACCGGCTCCCCTATTGCTTCCAGCCCCTCGGTGCAATTGAGCGTTTCGCGCGATACATCGACAGTAAAGCTATCGGCGGTATGCGCGATGACGGTCAGGCATATTCCGTTCACCGCGATGCTGTCCCCGGCTTGCACATCGCTTAAATCCAGTGTGCTGGTCGCAATTGCCAGCCGCAACCCGCCATCCCGGTCGATTGCCTGTCTGATGCTGCCGATATCCGCGATGATCCCGCTAAACATTTTCCACCTTCGCCGTGATGCGCAAATCATTCCCGACCTGCCGTATATCCTGCCATTTCAAGTTGATGCGCTGGTCCAGGCTGGTCAGCTCACCCAGCCGCGCGATGCCGCGCGCCATGTCGCCCAGCAACTGCGGCGCGACATACAGCAGCAATTCATCCACCAGCCCGGCGCCCAGCATTGCGCCGTTCAGGATGCTGCCCGCTTCCAGCAGCACCTCGTTGCAGCCGCGCTGCGCCAGATCACGCATCATCGCCTCCAGCGCCACCTGTTCCTTGTCATCCGGCAGCACTGTCACCGCCACGCCCAAATCATGCAGCAGGGGAATTTTTTGCTCATCGCGCCGCGCGGTATAAATCATCACATTCCCGCCTTGCAACACTCGTGCGGTCAGCGGCATGCGCAACCGGCTGTCCAGCACCACGCGCAGCGGTTGCCGCTCGGCGGCGGTTTGATGTTCAATTGAAACTTCCGATGCGCAACCTGCCGCCTGGCCGCCCCTCCCGCACTCACGGGCTTCGCCCCACCGTGTCAGGGCGGCTACATCTCGCACGTTCAAGCGCGCATCGTCCGCCAGCACAGTATTGATGCCGGTCAGCACTGCACAGGAACGCGCCCGCCAATGTTGCACATCCAGCCGTGCCGCCTCGCCGGTGATCCACTTGCTGATCCCGTTCGCCAGCGCGGTATGCCCGTCCAGGCTCATCGCGATCTTGCTGCGCAGCCAGGGCGTGCCGCGCGTCATGCGCGCGAAAAACCCGGCATTCAATTCGCGGGCTGCCGCTTCCATCAGACCGCTTTCGACCGCGATGCCGGCAGCGCGCAAATTAGCGATGCCCTCGCCGGCCACTTTGGGATTCGGGTCCTGCACCGCGACCACCACCCGTGCGATTCCTGCGGCAATCAGCGCGTCGGCGCAGGGCGGGGTGCGACCGTGATGATTGCACGGTTCCAGCGTCACATAAGCGGTCGCGCCGCGCGCCGCCACACCGGCTGCGCTCAGTGCAAGAACTTCCGCGTGGGGTTCGCCGGCGCGCTTGTGCCAGCCTTCACCGACGATGCCACTATTCTTTACCAGCACGCAACCGACACGCGGATTGGGGCTGGTGGTGCAAAGACCGCGTTCCGCCAGACGCAGTGCCCGGGCCATCCATACGCTGTCCTGCGCAGTAAACATGACTATTCCACTTTTGGTTTCCGGCGTGCCGGGGACTTGCGCACCGCCTCGACCGCATCGGCAAAATCACCCACATCCTGAAAACTTTTATACACAGAGGCAAAACGGATATAGGCCACCTTGTCCAGTTTCAGCAACTCCTTCATCACCATCTCGCCGATCTGGCGCGAGCCGATCTCGCGTTCGCCGAGTGCGAACACCTTCTGCGTCACGTTATCTATGGCCGCGTCCACCAGTTCCGTCGAAACCGGGCGCTTGTGCAGCGCGCGCTTGAAACTGGTGCGCAACTTCTCATCGTCAAATTCACTGCGCATGCCGTTCTGCTTGACTACCTGCGGCATGCGCAATTCCACCGTTTCATAAGTGGTGAAGCGTTTGTCGCACGACAGGCAGCGGCGGCGGCGGCGTATGCTGTCGCCCTCTTCGCTTTCGCGCGTGTCCACCACTTGGGTGTCGGGGCCTTTGCAGAACGGACATTTCATAAAGAGCAGTCGCAAGTCGCAAGTTGAAAGTCGCAAGTCAAAAGCCGCCGCGTTGCGGCGACAAAACCAACTAATGACTTACGTCTTACGCCTACCAACTTATGCTCCATAAACCGGGAACAGGGTGGTCAGCTTCTTCACTTCGCCCGTCACGCGCGCGATCACCGCATCGTCGGCCGGCGCGTCCAGCACATCGGCGATCAGAAGCGCGAGTTTCTCGGCTTCCAATTCCTTGAAGCCGCGTGTGGTCATGGCCGGGCTGCCGATGCGGATGCCGCTGGTGACGAATGGTTTTTGCGGATCGTTAGGGATGGCGTTCTTGTTCACGGTGATGCGCGCACGGCCCAGCGCGGCTTCGGCGTCCTTGCCAGTGATGTGCTTGGCTTGCAGGTCGACCAGGAACATATGGCTGTCAGTGCGCCCGGACACGATGCGCAGGCCTCGTTCCTGCAACACCTTGGCCATAACCCTCGCATTTTCGATCACTTGCGTTTGGTAAACCTTGAATTCCTTGCTGGCTGCTTCCTTGAGTGCCACGGCTTTGGCTGCAATCACATGCATCAGCGGGCCGCCTTGCAGCGCGGGGAAGATTGCCGAGTTCAACGCCTTTTCGAATTCCGCCTTGGCGAGTATCAGTCCGCCGCGCGGTCCGCGCAGTGTCTTGTGTGTCGTGGTGGTGACGAAGTCGGCGATGCCGACCGGGTTCGGATAAATGCCAGCCGCGACCAAGCCCGCATAGTGCGCCATGTCCACGAACAGATACGCGCCTACGCTGTCGGCGATGGTGCGGAAGCGTTTCCAGTCGATCACCAATGAGTAAGCGGACGCACCCGCCACGATCATCTTGGGCTTGTGCTGCGTTGCCAAGGCCTGCACCTGGTCGTAATCGATCTCTTCCTGGGCGTTCAGGCCGTACTGGATGGCGTTATACAGCTTGCCGCTGATGTTCACCGACGCGCCATGGGTCAGGTGGCCGCCGTGCGCAAGCGACATGCCGAGGATGGTGTCGCCGGGCTTGAGCACCGAAACGTACACTGCCTGGTTTGCCTGCGAACCGGAATGCGGCTGCACGTTGGCATACTCCGCACCAAACAAGGCTTTTGCGCGATCTATCGCCAGTTGTTCTGCTACATCCACATACTCGCAACCGCCGTAATAGCGCTTGCCCGGATAACCTTCCGCATACTTGTTGGTAAGCTTGCTGCCCTGTGCCTCCATCACTGCCGGACTGGTGTAATTTTCCGAGGCGATCAGTTCGATGTGGTCTTCCTGGCGGCGGTTTTCGTTTTGTATGGCAGCCCACAGTTCCGGGTCAATATTGGAAATGGTGCTTTTGCTGGAGAACATGACGGTTATTCCTAAAATAATGAAAGCGGGAAGGCTCGAATTCTACCATGTTGCACAAATGAGCATGTTTCGACGAAGATGCGGATGGGTCGAAGAGACGCTAGGACTGGAACATGGCGGCAACATCTCCCTGGTGCTGGATGGCCGCAGCACTGTGCCATCAATCGCGCGTTACAGTACAAATCCTGTCCCGGATAATTCTGCGGCTGAAACGAGCGATGACGGGATTGAGTTTTAGTCGCGCCAAATTTTTTCAGCCCGTGTAAACTTGGAAGAGAGCGGCTGGCAGAGGAACAAACTTGCCGAGGTTCTGCTCTTTACACTCCGGTGTACGCGCTGTGCGTTTGTGCGGAAAGTTTCGGGCGGGATTATTTTCGAGGTATTTTTAGGATGTTTTATGGACTCTGACCTTCAATTTGGCGAAGGGCGCGATCGAGAATTTGTATTCACAGAGAAAGACTTCAAGCGTGTGTGCCAATTGATTCATGAATATGCCGGCATATCGCTCAAGCCCTCCAAACAGGACATGGTGTATAGCCGTCTTGCGCGCCGTCTGCGGGCGAAGGGGATCGATAATTTCCGGGATTATCTGGCATTGCTGGAAAGCGATAATGGGGTCGAATGGGAGGCGTTCGTCAACTCGCTCACTACCAACTTGACATCCTTTTTTCGTGAACCACACCATTTTCCACTGTTGGCCGAACATGTCGCGAAACAAAAGGGGCAGCACCCGATTACCCTGTGGTGCTCGGCAGCTTCAACAGGTGAAGAACCGTACTCGATGGCGATGGCGATGGTGGATGCATTTGGCAGCTTCACGCCACCCGTGACCATTGTCGCCACCGATGTGGATACCCATGTGCTCGCCAAAGCTGAGGAGGGTGTTTATCCGGCTGAACGCGTTGAAAAACTTTCTGCCGGAACGATAAAACGATTTTTCCTCAAAGGGGCCGGAGCACAATCAGGTTTTGTGCGGGTAAGACCTGAATTGCGCGCCATGATCACTTTCCGGCAATTGAATTTGCTAAGTGATGATTGGTCAATCCGCGGACCGCTGGATGCGATTTTTTGCCGCAACGTGATGATCTATTTCGACAAGGAAACGCAGCTCAAAGTCCTGCAGAAATTTGTGCCGTTATTGTGCCCGGAGGGTCTGCTTTTTGCGGGGCATTCGGAAAATTTTCATAATGCCGCGCACTTGTTCCGGTTGCGCGGGAAAACGGTGTATGAGCTGGCAAGGCCAAAGGTTTATGTACAACAGCCGGCCAGATGATCCGGCTATATAGATGATGAAGCAGGAAGGAAAAGTTTGCTATGACAAAACATGGCTTTGAAGAAGTTCTCTCGCCGCATTTGTATTTTGACCGTGAACATAATACCGATGCGGCCAAGATACTGCCTGGGGAATTTTATGCCACCGGGCGGGAAATGGTTTTGGTTACCGTGCTGGGTTCCTGTGTTTGTGCCTGCATACGTGACAAGGTCAGCGGAATCGGCGGTATGAATCACTTCATGCTGCCTGACAGCGGCCAGGATAGAAGCAACCCGCTTGGCGAGTCGGCGCGCTACGGTATCTACGCCATGGAAATATTGATCAACCAGTTGCTGAAAATGGGTGCGAAGCGCAGTAATTTTGAGGCAAAAGTGTTCGGCGGGGGCTCGGTGCTGCGCGGGTTCACCGTTGCCAATGTCGGCGAGCGGAATGCCGAGTTCGTGCTGCAGTTTCTGAAGACGGAAAAAATTGCGGTCGCTGCGCAGGATTTGCTGGATATTTACCCGCGCAAAGTGTACTACTTCCCCGGTACCGGGCTGGTCAGGGTGAAAAAGTTGAAACAGGTGCATAACGATACCATCATCATTCGCGAAGCTGAATACAACACGCGCTTACAGTATGCCAAGCTGGAAGGCGATGTGGAGTTGTTTGGTTGATTGAAGAGCAGGTTTGTAGCGGTGTGCGCAAATAATTATCTGAACAAATGTGAATATGAACACTAGAAAGATCAAGGTTCTGGTGATCGATGACTCCGCGTTGATTCGTGGCGTTTTGAAGGAGATCATCAATCGCGAAACCGATATGGAGTGTGTGGGCGCGGCGCCTGATCCCCTGGTGGCGCGCGAATTGATCAAGGCCCTCAACCCGGATGTGCTGACGCTGGATGTGGAAATGCCCAAGATGGACGGGCTGGATTTTCTGGCGCGGCTGATGCGTCTGCGTCCTATGCCAGTGTTGATGATATCCACTTTGACGGAAGGAGGCTCTAACATCACCTTCCGCGCACTGGAATTGGGTGCGGTGGATTTTGTGGCCAAGCCGAAACTGGATATTGCCCGGGGCATGGAAGAATATGCCATCGAGATCACCGATAAAATCCGCGCGGTTGCCCAGGCACAGGTCCGCAAAAAAATAATCGACCCGCTAATCCACGAAAAATTCTCTGCTGATGCGATTTTGCCCAGCGCCAAAGGAAGATACTCTTCCACTGAAAAGCTGATTGTCATCGGTGCATCAACCGGGGGAACCGAAGCGATCAAAGAGGTATTGAACAAACTGCCTGCGGATGCGCCCGGTGTTCTGGTTACCCAGCACATGCCGGAGCATTTTACCAAGTCGTTTGCAGACCGGCTGAACAGCCTGTGCAAGATTTCGGTCAAGGAAGCGGAGCATAACGAGCGGATTCTGCCAGGCTTTGCATACATCGCACCGGGGAATTCACACTTGCTGATCAAGCGCAGCGGGGCGCGCTATATGGTCGCGCTGAATCAGGGGCCGCTGGTGAATCGCCATCGGCCATCGGTTGATGTGCTGTTTCGTTCGGCGGCCAATGTTGCCGGCGCCAATGCGCTGGGTATCATTCTAACCGGCATGGGGAAAGACGGCGTGCAGGGCATGCTGGAAATGAAGCAGGCCGGTTCCCACACCATTGCCCAGGACGAGGCGAGTTGCGTTGTTTTTGGCATGCCGAAGGAGGCGATCGCGGCGGGCGGAGTGTGCGAAGTGCTTGCGTTGCAGAATATTGCGCGCCGGACTATGGAATATTTGTCGTCGCGCAGCGACTAGTATTGGCTGGTCTGGCCATGGATAAATCGCCTTGACAAGCCGCCCCTACCTTAACAATTTGATATTGGATTCGATGGAAGCCGGCCTGGCGCCAGGCATGAAGGATAAGCTGCCGGGCTGATTTTCCCAATGACTCGTTTCGGTTTCGGGGATCTTGAATTTTTCCACGGCCTCCGTCAGCTTTCTGGTTTGGTCATGCACCGATGAGGCAATGGCCATGGCTTCTTCGACCAATGCGGCATTTTGCTGAGTCATCTCATCCATTTGATGGATCGCCTCGTTTACCTGCTCGATGCCTTCTTTCTGTTCGGCTGATGCAGCCTGAATCTCCGACATCATTTCAGTAACGCGGGCTACCGCTTTGACGATATCCTGCATGGTTGTGCCGGCCTCCTTGACCAGTTTCGTACCGCTGCTTACCTTGTCGACCGAGTTTTCTATCATTGCCTTGATCTCCTTTGCGGCAGCTGCCGAGCGTTGCGCCAGGTTGCGGACTTCCGTGGCTACGACAGCGAAGCCGCGTCCCTGCTCGCCGGCGCGGGCCGCTTCGACCGCGGCATTCAGGGCCAGAATATTGGTCTGGAATGCGATGTCCTCGATGACTGAGATGATTTCACCGACCTTCTTTGAACTGTCGTTGATCAAATTCATCGTGTCAACAACTTGCCCGACAACCTTGCCGCCCTTGACGGCTACGCCTGAAGCTTCCCGCGCAAGCTCGTTAGCCAGACGCGAATTATCCGCGTTGTGGCCGATCGCGGTGGTAAGTTCAGTGATGCTTGCGGAAGTATTTTCCAGGCTGGCCGCCTGTTGTTCGGTTCGGACTGACAGGTCGGTATTGCCGCTCACCATCTCATCGGTGCCGGTGGTGATCTGCTGAGATGCCGAGCGCACATCGCCTACGATCATGATAAGCGCCTCATTCATTTCGAATAAAGCCTGTTGCAACTCCCCGATTTCATCATGGCGAAGCACCTCGATATCACTCGTTAAATCACCTTCTGAAACATGTCGTGCGGTCTTCACTGCCGAAGCAAGAGGCCTGGTGACGTCGTTGACCAGGCGGCGGATGATGAAAACGAGCAGCAACAGCGTGGCCATTGCCACATATATCGATACCTGGTTTTTATGCCGCGTCGCCTTGGCGTCATCAGAGATCAGTTCGGATATTTGCCCCTTGATTTCTCCTATCTTGGCGGTCAGCGCCGTGTCGATGAAGTTAATGTCGGATTTGAACGGCGTGATCGAACTGATCGAATTTGCCGCAGCAATTGCGGATTGGAGCTTTGCCAGAGCTTCATCTGCGGTTGCAATGTCGCTGGAAGGGGACGCCGCCAGGAGTTTGTCCACTGTCACTTTGGTGGCGGTGAGGGAGTCCAGTGTTTTACTGCTGATAGTCCCGGTATCGACGGCATCGACCAGGCCATTCAAAAAATTCTTGTAACCGGCTGATGACTGCAGGCTCAGGTCATAGATGCCCATTATTTTGTCAACTCTTGCCGGCAGGTCGTTGGTTGATAACATTTGGTAGGAAAATACGATCGCAAGCGGCAACACCGCGATGAAAAACTGCAGATACATGCGCTGTTTCAGTCTCAATGTGGCAAACATCCTGTTACTCCCGGTTCGGCAATGATTTTTGGCATAAGGAACTTAACAAGGAATCCTGCCAATAACCATGTTGGCTATTGGCAGCATGAATCCCATGAAGATTGGATCAATTGTATTCCCGGCTATTGAATGACCTTTACCCCGGCAGGCGCAGAAGAAGCGTAGCCGATCGCGCCCGATGTTCGTTTGATATATTCGATCACCTCGGCATCGCCCGACTTCACGGCTGGCGGGGTCAAGCCGTCGCGGAATGATTTCTTCGTCCATATGCCATTGTATTTGGCGGCATCCATGTGCATGACCTGGGACAGGAAGACGCTTTGCATTGCCGCATTGTCAATTACAACCAGCTTTGTGCTGCCGGCAAACTGCTTTTCCCCGAGAAATATATCCCTTACTTCGTCAGCGGAGACTGATACATCCGGATTCGCAATGACGACGACGCCCGCCGCATTCGCGAACTGAGATGCCAGCAACAGAAATATGGCCGCAGAACAAACCCTGAAAATTAGTGATTTCATAATTATCGATCCCCCTTAGGCCTAGAAGCCGATTGCGTATTGTATGTTCAGACTGCGGTAACTAAGCGCAGTTCTTCCTAATTCTTCCTTGAAACTCGAGTTCATCAGCTCGAGTTTCAGGGCCGCCTTCGGGCTCACGTTATAGCGTAATCCCAGTGCCTGCCTGGCGTAGGATTGGCCGTTTGCCTGCATGCTGAAATAATTATCGCTCTGGTCCAGTATCGTTCTTTCCAGGCGGACATAAGGAGTCCATGCATTGAAACTCACGCCTGCCTGGACGTAGCCCGCCCTGCTCTTGTGCTTGAGGCCGGTCGCCTTGTCCTTGTCGTTGAAACCATAATATTCGCCCATGATTTCCCAGTCATTGGACAGGTAGACCAGGGAGCCGCCGCCCGTATTCAGATTGGTTGTATTAAGAGCGGCTGGTGTCGCGTCATAGGCGTTTACATCACCATTCAACCAATGCACAGCCAGCCTCAGGCCGTCCAGGCGGCCCGAGAATTCATAACCCAGGTTCAATCCGACCATGGCACTGTGATTGTCATCGCCGGCAATATTGGGATCCAGTCCGCCACCCTGATAAGCAGTTGGGGGGTTCAATGATGATGCGGTGGTCGCGCCTACGATTTTTGGACCATTCCCCATATACCAGTCGTAGGTGAATTTTCCTTTGCCCGCCCTGGCCTTGCCCGTGCCCCATATTCCTAGCATGTGGGCCGGCAATATCCCGCCGCTATCTTCAAAGTCAAGGAAACGCGGTCTGAGAATAGAAGTTTGCAGTTGCGCTCCGTGATGAAACGCGGTGTTCCAGTATCCATAGGGGGAGTGGAATCGCCCCCCCCAAAGCGTCGCGGTATCGCTGAAGGTATAGCCTATCTGCAGACGTTCGATATCGACATTAACGGTACCATCCATCTGGCTCACCTCAAAATTCGGTTCAGCCAGGGCCACGACCCTATCGCCAAAATGCGGCGCCATATAAAAGGATAGCCTGCCTTCGTAAAAGCCTCTCGGATTGGCGACATTCGGATTGGCCACTGCATTCTTTCCCTGGCTGTTGGTCGCATACCCGACATCCATAAAACCGTGCAGGGGCATTCCCGCGCTGCTGCTGGATTGATTCACCAAACCGGAGGTCATCTGGGAAAGCTGATTTTGGATAGCCTCGAGCTTCTGCTGCATGATTTTCATTTGTTCGGCATCTGTTGCTGCATAGACCGGTGCGGTGATGAACAGACACCCCCCGATTATCGATGCACTCAGCAAAGTCGATGCTTTCCATTGCTTGGCGTGTTCAATGCCAATATTCAGTTTGTCTGCCATTATGTGATCCTCCCCAAGATTTATGCCTATTCGGATGTTGCGAGCAGCACCCTGCTTTTTCATTTACACGCTCCGAAGACACCTTAAGATGCCCAGTTTTTATGCTACCAGCATTTTCCTGTGCCGGGTGTACATTTTCATATCGGCAATTGGCTGTGAACATATTCAAATTGTGCCACCAGTCACGGACAGCTACAATGCCGCCATGCCTGACTTCAATTTGACCCACCACTTTCTGATCGCGATGCCTGCCATGCAGGAAGGGGTTTTTGCGGGCACGTTGACTTACATATGTGAACACAACGAGAATGGTGCGCTGGGCATTGTGGTGAATCGCCCGATCAGCCTCACCATGGGCGAGATGTTCGATCAGGTCAACATTCCCTTACACCAGCCAAAGCTCGTGAAGTTGCCGGTGTATTTTGGCGGCCCAGTGCAAACCGAACGCGGGTTCGTGTTACATGACACGCTGGGGAACTGGGAGTCCACATTACGCATCAACGACAAGCTGGCACTGACCACTTCCAGGGATATTCTCGAGGCGATAGGCATAGGGCAGGGGCCGCGCAATATGATTGTCACACTGGGTTATGCAGGCTGGGATCAGGGGCAACTGGAGCATGAGATAACCGAGAACATCTGGCTGACCGTACCGGCTTCGGAACATATTCTGTTCGACTTGCCGCCCGAAGAACGCCTGCCTGCAGCCATGGCCTTGCTCGGGGTGGATTACGGTTCGCTGGTGGAGGATGCGGGGCATGCCTGACGGGAAGGCAACGTCAACTCCAGTTTCCATCCCGCAGGGCACACTTCTCGCATTCGATTTCGGCACCAAACGCATCGGCATCGCCGTTGGCAATACCGTGTTGCGCCGTGCCAGTCCCTTGGCCACCATCAACGAAGAAAAGACCGAAGCGCGCTTTGCAGCGATCGCCGCGCTACTGAATGAGTGGCAGCCCGGCGCGCTGGTGGTGGGTCTGCCCAGCAACGACGACGGCACGCCGCACGAGCTTACCGCGCTGTGCCGCCGCTTCGCCAACCGCCTCAAGGGACGGTTTAAATTGCCGGTGATTTTGCTGGATGAGCGTTATACTTCGCTTGCCGCAAGCGCGCAGCTGAACGAGGAGGGTATCCACGGCATGAAGCAGAAAGCCTTGATCGACCAATATGCAGCGCAGCAGATCTTGCAGGCCTATTTTGATGAACCCGCAGCGGGAATACTCGCATGAACAACCCACAGTTAAACAAACACGGCGAACTCCAGCACCTGCTGACGACTGAGGGATTGCCGGTGCAGATCCTGCGCGACATCCTCGACAAGGCCGCGACCTTCGTCGATGTCAGCGATGGGGACGAGATCAAGAAGGTGCCTTTGCTGCACGGCAAATCGGTGTTCAACGTGTTCTTCGAGAACAGCACGCGCACCCGCACCACGTTCGAGATCGCTGCCAAGCGCCTATCGGCGGACGTGGTCAACCTGAATATCGGCTCATCATCCACCAGCAAGGGCGAAACGCTGCTGGATACCGTGGATAACCTGTGCGCGATGCACGCCGACATGTTCGTGGTGCGCCATGCGCAAAGCGGGGCGGCGCATTTCATCGCGCGCCATGTCGCTCCGGAGATCCACGTCATCAACGCCGGCGATGGGCGCCATGCGCATCCGACGCAGGCGCTGCTGGATATGTTCACGATCCGCCACTACAAGAAGGAATTTCACAATCTGCGCGTCGTCATCGTCGGCGATGTGCTGCATTCGCGCGTGGCGCGCTCGCAGATCCACGCGCTGACCACGCTGGGCGTGCCGGAGGTGCGCGTCATCGCGCCCAAGACGCTGCTTCCGACCATGGTCGAGAAGCTCGGCGTGCAGGTCTACCACAACATGGCACAGGGAATGAAGGACGTGGATGTGGTGCTGATGCTGCGCCTGCAGAACGAGCGCATGCAGGGCGCGGCATTGCCCTCGGCGCAGGAATATTTCAAGAACTATGGCCTCACCGAGGAGAAGCTGGCCTATGCAAAACCGGATGCGATCGTGATGCACCCCGGCCCGATGAACC
The DNA here is from genome assembly GCA_002403995.1 of Gallionella sp. UBA4737. GTDB lineage: Bacteria > Pseudomonadota > Gammaproteobacteria > Burkholderiales > Gallionellaceae > Gallionella. Next base: position 46,513 of record DHIV01000103.1, read on the forward strand.
GCGGTGTGGAGATCGATTCCTGCGTAGCGGACGGTGCGCAATCGGTGATTTTGCCGCAGGTCACATTCGGCATCGCGGTGCGGATGGCGGTGATGAGTATGCTGGCGGGAGGCAAGCAATGAACATCCATATCAAAGGCGGCCGCCTGATCGATCCCAGGAACAGGATCGATGCGCAACAGGACGTGTACATCGCCGACCAGCGCATCGCCGCCATCGGCGCTGCTCCCGCCGGGTTCGTCGCCACCCGGGTGATCGATGCCAGCGGGCTGATCGTAGTACCCGGTCTGGTGGATGTTTCGGCGCGCTTGCGCGAGCCGGGCTACGAATACCGGGCCACGCTGGAATCGGAGATGGATGCTGCGGTCGCGGGCGGGGTCACCTCGCTGGTGTGTCCGCCGGATACCGATCCGCCGCTCGATGAACCCGGGCTGGTGGAGATGCTCAAGCACCGCGCACGCTCGCTGAATCAGGCGCGGGTGTTCCCGGTCGGTGCACTGACCTATGGATTAAAGGGCGCGGAACTGACCGAGATGGTGGAGTTGACCGAAGCGGGTTGCAAGGCGTTCGGTCAGGCCGATGCGCCGCTCACGGACACGCGCGTGTTGCTGCGCGCGATGCAATATGCCGCGACTTTCGGCTACCGCGTATGGCTGCGCCCGCAGGATAGTTTCCTCGCCAAGAACGGGGTGGCGCATGATGGCGAAGTCGCGACACGCCTCGGCCTGCCCGCCATTCCGGTGATCGCCGAGACAGTCGCGCTGGACACCATGCTGCAACTGGCCCGCGAGACCGGCGTCAAGCTGCACCTGTGCCGTATCTCCAGCGCGGCAGGCGTGGAGCTGATACGCGCGGCCAAGCGCGAAGGTCTTGCGGTGAGCTGCGATGTGTCGATGAACCACATACACCTGTCCGAAATGGATATCGGCTACTTCGATGCCAATTGCCACCTCGTGCCGCCGCTGCGCAGCCTGCGCGACAAAGCCGCGCTGCGTGCAGGATTGCGCGATGGAACCATAGACGCCATCTGTTCCGACCATTCGCCGGTGGATGATGATGCCAAACAATTTCCGTTCGCCGAAGCCGAGGCAGGCGCGACCGGGCTGGAATTGCTGCTGCCGCTGGTGCTGAAGTGGGCTGAACAGGAAAGCATCTCCCTGCCCGATGCGCTGGCGCGGGTTACCAGCAACGCGGCCAACCTGATCAATCCGAAGATGGGACATTTGTCAGTGGGCGCGCATGGCGATGTGTGCGTGTTCGACCCGGCGGCGGAATGGAAAGTCGAAGCCGGTGCGCTGAAAAGCCAGGGCAAGAACACCCCGTTCCTTGGTATGCACATGCAGGGGAGAGTGTGTTACACCGTGGTGGAAGGCAAGATTGTTTATTCCAACCCGAGCTGATCTCGTCGATTAAAACCCTGCACCCGCGTTAAAGTTTAAAATCAATCTGTGCAATCTTTCATTCAGGAATATGCTGTGAACCCACTATTGGATTTTTAGTTACGGCGTAACTTGCTATGCAAGTTAGCCTGCACTGAAAGTCCAAGCTTATAAAATTATGCTATCGAAAATAAATAATCCCTTGTTGGACTTTTCCGGCCTCCCGCGCTTCGCGGAGATCAAACCCGAACACGTCGCTCCCGCGATCGAACAGTTGCTGGCCGAGAACCGCGCGCTGATCGCGCGTCTGCTGTCGGACACTGCTCCGCCCACCTGGGATGCCTTCGTGCTGCCGATGGAAGATGCCAACGAGCGCTTGTCGCGCGCGTGGGGACCGGTCGGCCATTTGAACGCAGTGATGAACAGCCCCGAATTGCGCGAGGTGTATAACGCGACACTGCCGAAGATCACCCAGTATTACGCCGAGCTGGGGCAGAACCTCGCGCTGTTCGTCAAATTCAAGGCATTGCACAACAGCCCTGAATTCGCGGGCTTGAGTGCGGCGCGCAAGAAGATCATCGAGAACGAGCTGCGCGATTTCCGTCTCGGCGGCGCGGAGTTGCCGGACTCACAGAAAGCGCGCTACCTGGAGATACAGGAACGCCAGTCTGAATTGTCATCGCGTTTTTCCGACAACCTGCTCGATGCGACCAACGACTACACGCTGGTCATCGAGAACAAGGATGAACTGAGCGGCTTGCCGGATGACGTGCTGCAGGCGGCCCAAGAAGCTGCCCAGCAAGCAGCCCAAGCGACAAATAAAGATGGCTGGCTGTTCACACTGAAGGCCCCGTCCTATATGCCGGTCATGCAATACGCCGACAATCGCGCGTTGCGTGAAAAGATGTATCGGGCTTCCGGTACGCGGGCCAGCGAGTTCGGCAAACCGGAATGGGATAACACCAAGCTGATGGAAGAGATCGTCAAGCTGCGCGGCGAGGAGGCCAGGATGCTGGGCTTCGCCAATTACGGCGAATTGTCGCTGGAAAGCAAGATGGCGAACTCGCCGCAGCAAGTGATCGAGTTCATGCGCGAGCTGGCGCAACGCGCGCGGCCCTTCGCGGAAAAAGACCTGGCCGAGCTGCGCGAATTCGCGCACAGCGAACTCGGCATAGATGATCTGCAATCCTGGGATGTGGGCTATGCCAGCGAAAAGCTGCGCGAACAACGCTATGCATTCTCCGACCAGGAAGTAAAACAATATTTCCCCGAAGATGCCGTGCTGCCAGGCATGTTCAAACTGGTCGAGACGCTGTATGGCTTGCAAATCAAGGCAGCCAGCGCACCGGTGTGGCATGACGACGTGCGTTTCTTCGACATCCGCAATCAGCAAAATCAACTGGTCGGCCAGTTCTATCTCGACCTGTATGCCCGCAACAGCAAGCGCGGCGGGGCGTGGATGGACGACGTGATCACGCGCCGCCGTCTGAAAAAGGGAATTCAGACACCGGTTGCGTATCTGAACTGCAATTTCTCTCCACCGGTTGGGGGTGCGGCTGCGAGCAGTGAGCAGGGCCCCGCGCAGCGGGATGTGAACGTCCGCGAGTCTGCCGCTAAGCCTGCCACAGTCGCGGATGATGTTGTTGCTTCACATTCTGGCAGGCGCCCAGCGCTCTTTACCCACGACGAAGTCATCACGTTGTTCCACGAATTCGGTCACGGCCTGCATCATCTGCTCACAGAAGTCGAAGACCTCGGCGTGTCCGGCATCAATGGGGTGGAATGGGACGCGGTTGAATTGCCCAGCCAGTTCATGGAAAATTTCTGCTGGGAGTGGGATGTGGTGCGCGGCATGACAAGACAATCGGATACCGGCGAGCCGTTGCCGCGCGTGCTGTTCGACAAGATGCTGGCCGCAAAGAATTTCCAGAGCGGGTTACAAACATTGCGGCAGATCGAGTTCTCGCTGTTCGATATGCTGATGCACAGCAACTTCGAGGCGGGCGGCGGCAAGTCGATATTGCAATTGCTCGACGAAGTGCGCGCCGAGGTGGCGGTGCTGATCCCGCCCGCGTTCCAGCGTTTTCCTCATAGCTTTTCACACATTTTTTCCGGCGGCTATGCGGCGGGTTATTACAGCTACAAATGGGCGGAGGTGCTGTCTGCCGATGCCTACAGCCTGTTCGAGGAAAACGGCGTGCTGAATCCCGATGTCGGCGCGCGCTTCCGCAGCGAGATACTGGCGATGGGCGGCAGCCGCGGCGCGATGCAATCTTTCACCGCATTCCGGGGCCGCGAACCCAGCATAGACGCGCTGTTGCGGCATAATGGGCTGCTCGAAAATGCTTAAGGAGGCGAAATGAAACACATCGTTTTGCTGCTGGCTTGTCTGGCCAGCATGTCTGTAAGCGTTCAGGCAGGCGAGCTATACCGCTGGGTGGATTCCTCGGGCAAGGTTTATTACGGAGATGTGCTGCCGGCAGGCGCGATGCAGGTTGAAGTCAAGAAATTTCCCAAAGACACCACGTCAAACGAATATCTGCCCTACGAAACGTTGCGCGCGCAACAGAATTTTCCGGTTACCCTGTACGTCGGTGATGGATGCGGCGAGCCCTGTACTCATGCTCGCGGCTTGCTGAACAAGCGCGGAGTGCCGTTCAGTGAAAAAGTGCTCAAAACCAAAAGCGAGATCGATGCATTCCAGAAACTGTCTGGGAGCACCAGTGCACCCACTTTGCAGGTTGGCAAGACTTACCTCAACGGATTTCTGGAATCAGCCTGGAATAACGAGCTTGACATCGCAGGCTATCCTAAGACCGCAAGCTATCGTCAACGTATCGCGCAGCCAGAGCCATCAAACCCTGAAGCGCCGGAAACTCCGCCTGCCGAAGGTCAGTCTTCCGAAGATCAGACAAGCCCCCCCGAACCAGCCGAGCAATGAAGCTGGCGACCTGGAACGTCAACTCGCTGAAAGTGCGCCTGCCGCATGTGCTGGATTGGCTCGCCGCGAATCCGGTCGATATTCTGTGTCTGCAGGAAACCAAACAGCAGGACGAGGATTTTCCGCATGCAGCATCGCAGGCGGCGGGTTATCACAGCATATTCAGCGGGCAGAAGACCTATAACGGCGTGGCGATCCTGAGCCGCGCACCAGCCAAGGATGTGCAGCACGGCATCCCCGATCATGACGACGACCAGAAGCGCGTCATCGCCGCCACCTTTGGCGATATCCGGGTTGTGAATGTTTATGTTCCGAACGGGCAGTCCGTCGATTCCGACAAGTATTACTACAAGCTGGGCTGGCTCGACAAGCTGCGCAACTGGCTGAAGGAAGAGCTGACGCGCTACCCGAAGCTGGTGGTGTTGGGCGATTACAACATCGCGCCGGAAGACCGCGACGTGCATGACCCGGTACTCTGGCAGGGCAACGTGCTGGTCAGCGAAGCCGAGCGCATCCACTTCCAGAACCTGATCAAGCTCGGCCTGCACGACAGCTTCCGCCTGTTCGAGCAGGCGGAAAAATCTTTCACCTGGTGGGACTACCGGATGATGGCGTTCCGCCGCAACCACGGGTTGCGCATCGACCACATCCTGATCAGCGAGCCGCTGGTGGCGCAATGCAAAAGCTGCGTGATCGACAGGGCGCCGAGGAAATTGGAGCGGCCTTCGGATCATGTGCCGGTGGTGGTGGATCTGTAGGGGCGCGATTCATCGCGCCCTCCGCCAAATAAGCGCGTAGGTTGGGTTAGCAGTTTCATCGCGTAACCCAACATCAAGTCAACTTCGCCGGGGGTAGCCCGGCAACTAGTCACTTTCTTTTGCTTCGCC
>DHIV01000103.1:51984-54572 GCA_002403995.1 Gallionella sp. UBA4737
CCAGTCTGCGCTACTCGGCGGCGCACAGGGGATAAAAGCAAAAACCCAAAACCGTATATTTATAGGGTGCAATAAGCGAAGCACATTGCACCGGATGCCATATAACCTATGGCGCAACGTACGTTGATTATTTCGCCCAACACGGACCAGCCTTCTGATCAAAACATGCTTGACATCATACTGCTACATCTTTAGAATCAGCATCTACAGATATATCAAAAGGAGTTATATTGATGAATAAGCTAGATAAAGATGTGTTGGATAAGAATTTCCCTAAAGTTACGGCAGGGGGTAATCATCGTTATGATAGGGATGATATATTGAAAGTGCTGACTTTCATGAAGGATCACCCCAACGTTCAAATTAAAACCATTGAGGAATATTCCGATATTTCACTTGGTACTTTGGTATCTTGGAGGAAGAAATTTGGACAATACTTAGATATCAAGACAAAGCAATACCCAAATCAAGGTATTACCAAGACAGTGCAAGCTATAGTTCATGAAGTAAAAAATGAAGAAGGAGAAATCGGTTTTAGGCCTATATCTCAAATTTCGCTGTCGTTTATACAAGAGTTAAAGAATATGCATGATAAAGGATTAACAGCTGAAGTTACTGTTAATGAGGTGATATTCAAAGTTGACGATCAGTATTTGTACGTACTGGAAAAAACTAGTATTGCGGTGTAGCTCAGGGGATAGAGCACTTTGTTTACTATATATCAGGCGGCTAGACACTGTCATGATATAGGCAAAGAGGTCGCAGGTTCAAGTCCTGCACCGCCTCCATTTTGTAAAGAGTACGGTGGGCACGAAGTGCCCACCCGGTTGTTTTGGATTTTGATTTTCTTTCCCCTGTGCGCCGCCGAGTAGCGCAGGCTGGTCAGGGGGTGTCGGCGAGGATTGTTTGAGCACGCAGTGCGAGTTCCGCAGCCGCCTGACCAGTCGAGCAACGCAGGGCACCGCGCAGCGGCGGTAAACCGGGGTCGCCTTTTCTTTGGTTACTTTATTTTGGCGAAGCAAAAGAAAGTGACTAGTTGCCGGTCTACCACCGGCGAAGTTGATTTGTATTTGTCGTTTACCCTTCGACAAGCTCAGGGCGAACGGCCTTAGTTGCTACCCATTCGCCCCAAACATCATCCTCTTCGCGACAAACTTTTTCACAAACGGCAAACAGTCCAGCGCGGTGAGTGCGGCGGCGCGGCCTGCGCTGACCAGCGGCAAATCATTGGAGAACAGCCGCACCAGCCCATCGGTAAAACGTATCCCCGCCTCGCGGTCTGTGCGGCGCTGGCTGCGGTAGGCGGCGAGCATTGCTTCCGCGCCTAACGCTTCCGGCACGGCATCGAGTATTTCCTGAGCCAGTTCCCACGCATCACGCAGCCCCATGTTAAAACCTTGCCCGGCCACCGGGTGCATGGTTTGCGCCGCGTTGCCGAGCAGTACGACGTGGGGCATCGGCGACTGCTGCGGGGCGCGCCGCAGGCCAAGCGGGAAGCTGGTGCGCTTGCCGACAGTCAGGAATTCCCCGACGCGGTCGCCGAAGTGCTGATGCAGTTCGTGCAGGAATTTCGCGTCGTCCCATGCCAGCATGTCCTGTGCGGCTTGATGCGGTGCAGTCCACACCAGTTCGTAGCCTTCCGTGAACGGCAACAACGCCAGCGGCCCTTGCGGGGTGAAGCGCTCGAACGCCATCTTTGCTTGCGGTGCGGAACAGGTGATGTGGGTGATCAGCGCGCTTTGCCCGTAGTCGTGCACTTCCGGCGGATATTGCTGCGCCAGTAGTTTGCCGCCGTCGGCCACGACCGCGAGTCGCGCGTGCAGGGTGTGTTCCGCGCCATCTTGTTGATAGTTGATGTCGGCGTGATTTGCTTCACCTTGAAGATGGGTGACGGATGCGCCAGTGATGTACTGTAATTTTCCGCTGCCCTCTCCCGCGCTGTCGCGCTGCCCTCCCCCGCTTGCGGGAGAGGGGCTATAACCAGCGACTTGGCTGGCGTTGTTGGGCAGCCTAGTCGAATGGCTAGTAGTTCCATCAGGGGAGAGGGTGTATTGCAGCGCATGAGTCAACGCGTCTTGCAGTGCGGTGTAGGGCAGCACATAGCCGAGTTCCGGCACGTTCAGCTCGGCGGCATGCAACACGGCGCGGCCGAAACTTTGCTTTTGCGAAATGTGTATCGTACGTATGGCCGATACATCGTGCAGCGCATCCCACACGCCGAGGCGATCCAGCAGCAGGCGGCTGCCGTAGGACAAGGCCAGCGCGCGCGCATCGCTGCTGCCTGTCTGGGCCGGGCGAGCTTCGAGCACGCAGACTTTCAGCTTGCTATCGCGCAATGCCAGCGCCAGCGCGGCGCCGACCGGGCCGCCACCGATGATGGCTATGTCGAACTGAGTGTTCACGACTTCCTCATCAACTCTTCGATATCGGCCACGGTTTTCGGCGCGGCATCGGTCAATACTTCATTGCCTTTCGCGGTGATCACCACGTCGTCTTCGATGCGGATGCCGATGTTCCACAAGGCCATCGGCACATTGTCGGCGGGGCGGATGTAGCAGCCGGGCTCGACGGTCAGCACCATGCCGGGT
>DHIV01000103.1:54674-65960 GCA_002403995.1 Gallionella sp. UBA4737
TCGACGGTCAGCACCATGCCGGGTTGCAGCGCGCGCCAGTCGTCGCCGATCTTGTAATCGCCGACATCATGCACGTCCATGCCCAGCCAATGGCCGGTGCGGTGCATGTAGAATTTTTTGTAACTCTCGCTTTCCAGCACGGCATCCACGCTGCCGTGGCACAGCTTGAGGTCGATGAAACCTTGCGCCAATACGCGCAGCGCGGCATCGTGCGGGGCGTCCCAGGTCTGTTTCGGCATTGCGGCGGCGATCGCGGCGGCTTGCGCGGCCAGCACGATCTCGTACACATCCTTTTGCGCGGCGCTGAATTTGCCGTTGACCGGGAAGGTGCGCGTGATGTCGGAGGCGTAGCCGTCCAGCTCGCAGCCCGCGTCGATCAGCAGCAGATCGCGGTCCTTGAGTTTGGCGTTGTTTCCCACATAGTGCAGCACGCAGGCATTTGCGCCGCCCGCGACGATGGAGGTGTACGCGGGATGGCGCGCGCCGTGGCTGCAGAATTCATGCAGCAACTCGGCTTCGACCTGATACTCGAACTGATCGGGACGGGTGAACTGCATCGCGCGTTGGTGCGCGCGCGTGGATATCGCTGCGGCGCGGCGCATGATGTCCAGTTCGTGTTCATCTTTGAACAAGCGCATCTCATTGAGCAGCGCGCGCACGTCGCGAATTTCGTCGGGAGCGCGGATGCCGCTGCGGACTTTTTCCTGTATTGCGCTGCGCAACTTGAGGAGGCGCTGATCCCATGCAGGATCGCCACCCAGGGGATAAAAAAGCGCGGGCTGGTTGCCCATCAGTTCCGTCAGTTTTTCGTCCAGTTGCTCGATCGGATAAGCCGCGTTGAAACCGAATTGTTCCTGTGCGGCATCGGGACCAAAACGGTGGCCATCCCAGATCTCGCGTTCCAGATTCTTTTCGCGGCAGAACAGGATGGCTTGTGGTTCATTTCCAGCAACCAGCACCAGCACCGCTTCCGGCTCAATGAAGCCGCTCAGGTAATAAAAGTTGCTGTCGTGGCGGTAGCCATAATGCGTGTCGGCATTGCGCGCCACTTCCGGCGCGGTGGGGATGATGGCGATGCCGCGCTGCATTTGCGTCAGCAAACGGGCGCGGCGTTGGGCATAGATGGTCGGGTCTGTAGTCATGATGCATTGTGCAGCGAACGTACCTGCGTGTCGAGTTCGGCAAGGCGCTGCGGTGTGCCGACATCCACCCATAAGCCCTGGTGGTGTTCGCCGCTGATTTTGCCGAGGGCGATCTGTGCGCGCAGCAACGGCGCCAGCGGCGCGATGCTGCCGCGCGGGATCCCAGCGAACAAGCCAGGCTGATAGATGCCGATGCCGCTGAAGGTTAACTTCGAGTCGTTAGTCGTTAGTCGCTGGTCGTTAGTTGGGAGAATACGCCCATTGAGCAGATGGAAATCACCGTTGAGGTGCTGGGGAGGGTTATTCACCAAAACGAGGTGAGCGGTATCGCCGCTGGCTTGCAGTGCTGCCGCATGTTTCAGCAGGTACGAGAAATCGTAGTCGGACCAGATATCGCCGTTGATCACGGCGAAGGGTTCGTCGCCCAGCAGGTGCAGTGCGTAGGCGATACCGCCCGCAGTTTCCAGTGCCTTGCCTTCGGAGGAATATTGTATGTTTGCGCCAAACCGGCTGCCGCCGCCCAAGGCTTTTTCAATCTGGGCGCCGAGATGGGCGTGGTTGATCACCAGTTCGCAGATGCCGGCGCGCACCAGATTTTCGATGTGCCAGGCGATCAGCGGCTTGCCGCCGACTTCCAGCAGCGGTTTGGGCGTGCGGTCGGTGAGCGGGCGCATGCGCTCGCCGCGGCCTGCTGCCAAGATCATGGCTCTCAAAATAGACACTCCAAGCAAATTGGTTCGTTACTTCCCTCTTTAAAAAAGGGGGATCGAGGGGGATTTGTGGTGGCGAAAGGAGTGGCAAAAGCAAATCCCCCCTCCCCCCCTTTTGCAAAGGGGGGCAAGCGAGTAGCACTATGTAGACTCGTCAAAACGTGTAACCTTCCTTGCTAATTTGTGGCTCTAGTGTGTCGAGCAGGTTCAGCAGCGGCTTGAGGTCGATGTAGCGGGTGCATGCGGCGCGCAAATACGCCATCACCAGCGGCAGATCCTTCAGGTAGCCTTCCTTGCCGTCGCGGTGATAGAGGCGCGCGAAGATGCCCAGTACCTTGAGATGGCGCTGCACGCCCATCCATTCGTAGTCGCGGTAAAACTCGGAGAAATCCTCATGAACCGGCAGCCCGGCCTTGCGCGCCTTTTCCCAGTAGCGTACCAGCCAGTCGATGATTTCAGCTTCTTCCCAGCGGATGTAGGCATCCTTGAACAGCGAGGCGAGGTCGTAGGTGATCGGGCCGTATACGGCATCTTGGAAATCCAGGATACCGGGATTAGGTTCCACGGCCACGACACGTTCCTCGCGTAGCGAGCCGCTTGCGGGAATGGTCGCCTGGTCGATCCTCCCGCACCCGCGGGCTCCGCCCCATCGTGTCGGATCGACTACCATGAGGTTTCTGGAATGATAGTCGCGGTGCACATACACGCGCGGCTGGGCGAGGTTGTTGGCGATGATGCGCGCGAACACTGTTTCCAGCTTGGCGTTCTGCGCCTCGCTGAGCGTGACGTTGAGATGCTTGGCGATATACCATTCCGGGAACAGGCGCATCTCGCGCAGCAGCAGTGCTTCGTCATAAGGCGGCAATTCATTGTCGCGCGAGGCGAGCTGGATCTTGATCAGCGCGTCGGTGGCCGCCCCATAAAGATCGCGCGCAGTGCCGAAATTCAGGGCTTGCAGGTATGTGGTATTGCCGAGATCGGACAGCAGCAGGAATCCTTGCTCCAGATTTTGCGCGTACACATGAGGCACATGCGTTCCGGCATCCTCGAACAGTTTGGCGATGTGCAGGAAAGGGCGGCAGTCCTCATGCTGCGGCGGGGCATCCATCACGATGAGCGTGCCAGCCTGCTGCGCGCCCGAGCTGCTGTGCTGTGTGCTCACTCGCGCCTCCCCTGCCTGTGAGGTATGTGTCGGCCCTCGTTGTGCGACGCCTTGCATCTCAGGCTGCTCGCGACGATTGGCTCGCTCATCGCTTCCTTCATGACTTTGAAACGTGACGCGGAAGTAGCGGCGGAAGCTGGCGTCTGCAGAGGCAGGCGCCAGCGCAAATGTTTCATCAGGGAAAAGGCTGTGCAGCCATTCGGTAAGTTGTTGCTGGCGTTGCATATCGGGTTCTCGAATGTACTTGATGTTAAACTGGCAGAAGTTTAACACCATACTATTTGCTGCGCGTTATGCGGTTTCGATTCAAATATCCTTTCATTCTCTTGCTGTTTTGCGCTGCGCAACATTCTTACGCAGGCGAGGACCTGCCCGATTCGAGCACAGACAAAAATCCCCCGGCACTGACAGACAGTAGCAAGGAGGGTCCTGCTGTTATTGAAGCAGACAGCTTGGCGGGGAAAACGAAAGATCAAATCGAGGCGACCGGAGATGCGACGCTGCGCCAGGGCGGGCAGTCGATTCGTGCGGATACTCTGCTATTCAACCAGAGTTCACACGAAGTCGATGCGCGAGGCGCGGTGATATTGGAACAGGATGGCAATACCATGAGCGGGCCGCACCTGATGTTCAATATGGATACGAGTGTCGGGACCATGGAGCAGCCGCAATTTTATTTTAAGGAAAATGATGCGCGCGGCTCTGCGGATGCGCTGCATATACAGGATAGCCAACACTTCAGCCTGGACGATGCCACCTACACCACCTGTCCGGCGGGGAATCAGGATTGGCAGTTGAACATGGGGTTGCTGGAGATCGATCGTGACCGGCAAGTCGGCATAGCCCATAACGCATTGGTCAAGTTCAAGGGTGTGCCAATCCTGTATTCGCCATGGATGGACTTCCCGCTAAATAGCCAGCGCAAGTCGGGATTCCTGGCGCCGATTTTCGGCGGCACGATCAAAGGAGGCAGTGAAGTCACCCTGCCCTTTTACTGGAACATTGCGCCGAATTTTGATGCGACGATTGCGCCGCGCGAAATGACCAAGCGCGGCTTGATGCTGAACAACGAATTCCGCTATCTGGAACACGGTTATGGCGGGGAGGTGCATTTGGATGTGCTACCCAACGACGCAATAGTAAATCGCAGCCGTGCGCGATTCTCGTTAAACCATGATCAAGCACTGGCGAGCAGATTGAATGGCTATGTGAATTACAACCGTGTCGGGGATAATGACTATTTTCGCGACCTGGGCAATGCGGTAAATGCCACTTCACAGGCAAACTTGCTGCAGGAAGGCGGACTCCATTATGACGCTGGCTGGTGGACGGCTATGGCACGCGTGCAACACTACCAAACCTTGCAAGATCCCGCCGCTCCGATTGTTGTCCCCTACACTCGCTTGCCGCAACTGACTCTCAATACAAACCAGAACTATGCTGGTGCGAACATCGCTTTTGCCGGCGAATATGTGAATTTCAGCCATCCCACCGCAGTGAATGCAAATAGACTGGTAGTTAACCCGAGCATCAGCTATCCGCTGGTGCGTCAGCCGGCATTTTATGTTACACCCAAGGTGGCGATGCATAGCACGTATTACGCGATGGGTGCGAATAATGCCGGGGCGTTGCCGAATGCAACAAGCACCTTGCCGATTTTCAGTGTGGACAGCGGTGTCGCATTCGAGCGCGAGGGGAATATGTTCAATAGTGATTATGTGCAGACTCTGGAGCCGCGCGCCTTTTATGTGTATGTGCCATACAAGGATCAATCGCAATTGCCGAATTTCGACTCTGCCCAAGCCGATATCAGTTTTACCCAGTTGTTCACGGAGAACCGGTTCTACGGCAGCGACCGTGTCGGTGATGCCAATTCCCTCACCCTGGCGCTGACCTCGCGCCTGCTGGAACAGGGGAATGGGATGGAACACCTGAAAATGATGATAGGCGAGCGAGTCAGCTTCAGCACCCCGCGGGTAAATCTGGTCACCCCCGCGGCGGCGACCAACAAATCGGATATTTTGCTGGCGCTCGCCGGTCGCGTGACCAGGCATTGGTCTCTGGACAGCGAGTTGCAATTCGATCCGAACGAGTCGCATGCGCAGCGCATCAACTTTGCTGCGAGCTATCGTCCCGAAGCCGGCAAGGTGCTTAATCTGGGGTATCGATTCACGCGCAATACTTTGCGCCAGGCCGATATTTCCACGCAATGGCCGATATCCGGTCGCTGGCATGCGGTGGGGCGCTGGAACTACTCGATCCAGGATTCCAGGATTCTGGAGACGATAGGCGGGCTTGAGTATAATCAGGACTGCTGGATGCTGCGTCTCGTGGCGCAACACTTTGCCACAGCAACGCTGCAATCCAATACCGGTTTCTTCATCCAGCTCGAGCTGAATGACTTTGTCAAAGTGGGCTCGGATCCCTTGGACCTGCTCAAACAAAGCGTGCCCGGATACACCAAATTGAACGACAAAACTGACACTCAACTCCCGCAAGTCGTGCCTTGATAACTGAAAGATGATGATGCGAATAAAACTCCTGATGATGTGGTGTGCGCTGTTTGCGGCGCAAGCTGCATACGGCGCTGACACGTCGCCGGCCAAGGCCTCGACAAAGCCGGTTTCCGATCCGCAGCAGCAAGTCGGGGATATCGATTCGGTTGTTGCGGTGGTCAACGATGATGTGATTACCCGTTACGAACTGGATGATCGTGTGCAAGAAGTGGTGCGCCAATTGCAGAAACAGGATACGCCGCTGCCCGCGGCGGATGTGCTGGAGAGGCAAATTCTGGAACGCATGATCACCGATATGCTGCAACAGCAGTATGCCAGTGAAAATGGGGTGCGCGTGGACGATACACAGTTGAATCTTGCGATTACACGCATCGCGCAGCAGAATAATTTTCCGTCCTCAGCCGAGTTCCGCGCCAAATTGGAAGCGGACGGTGTGAATTACAAAAAATTCCGCGAAGAAATTCGCAGCGAGATCATCTCCACACGTTTGCGCGAGCGCGAAGTTGAAAGCAAGCTCGTCATCAGCGAAAGCGAGGTCGACAATTATCTTGCCAACAAGGCCAGGATCGGCAGTGCGGGAGAGGAGTTTCATCTCGCGCATATTCTGGTGGTGGTGCCGGAACAGGCCAGCGCGGATAAAATTCAGGCGGCGCGTGAACGGGCCGAGCAAGCATTGAGCAAACTGAAATCCGGCGCAGATTTTGCACAAGTGGCTGCAGGTACTTCAGATGCCAAGGACGCGCTGAAGGGCGGAGATCTGGGTTGGCGGTCCGGTGATGGCATCCCGCCGCTGTTCATGAACGAGTTGCAAAATATGCAACCCGGCCAAATCTCCGCGGTATTGCGCAGCCCGAGTGGTTTTCACATCCTCAAGCTGGTGGAAAAGCGCAGCAGCAATGCGCCGGTGGTGATCACGCAAACCCATGCGCGGCATATTCTGATCAAGACCAGCGAGATCATGCCTGAAGCAGAAGCCAAAAAACGCATCATGGAAATCAAGCAACGTATCGACGCCGGTGCGGATTTCGCCGAACAGGCCAAACGATATTCACAGGATGGCAGCGCGCAACAGGGCGGGGATCTGGACTGGCTTTCGCCCGGGCAGACCGTGCCGGAATTTGAAGAGGCGATGAACAAACTCAAGCCAGGGCAAATCGGAATGGTGCAATCGCAATTCGGCTGGCATCTGATCCAGGTGCTGGAGCGGCGCAATACCGATGTCAGCGAGCAACAAAAGCGCCAGCAAGCACGCATTGCCATCGGCACGTTCAAGTCGGACGAAATGTTCCAGGACTGGCTGCGCCAGTTGCGTGACCGGGCATTCGTTGAGTATCGCCTTGAAGAGAAAAAGTAGCCGGTGAATGCTGCTGTGCTTTCTGCACCCTTGGTCATCACTTCTGGCGAACCGGCGGGCATAGGCCCCGATCTGTGTGTGCAGCTTGCCGTTGTGCCACCCGATATGCCCATCGTCGTCATTGCCGATAAAAATCTGCTGCAGCAGCGCGCCGCGCAACTTGGCATCGATTTGCAGGTGCGAGATTTTGTTTCACAAAAGACCGGGGGCAAGGGGCAAGGAGCGACATCTTCCGCCTTTCACCCTTCACCTGTTTTGTCAGTAATCCACGTGCCGCTTGTTGCGGAATGTCATGCGGGCGAGTTGAATGCGGCGAACAGCCAATATGTGTTGGCGATGCTGCGCCGTGCTGTGCAAGGTTGCCAGACGGGTGAGTTTTCCGGCATGGTCACCGCGCCGGTACACAAGGGCATCATCAACGAGGCGGGCATCTCTTTCACCGGACATACCGAATTCCTCGCCGATCAAACCGGCATCAAGCGGGTGGTGATGATGCTGATCGGCGGAGGGATGCGTGTTGCCCTCGCTACTACCCATCTTCCGCTGAAAGATGTGGCAGCGGCGATCACTTCGCCGCTGCTCGAGAACGTGCTGCGCATCATCCGGCGCGAACTGCAATGTCACTTCGGCATCACACAGCCGCGCATTCTGGTGGCCGGATTGAATCCGCATGCGGGAGAGGGCGGATATCTGGGGCGGGAAGAGATCGAGGTGATGATCCCCGTGCTGGATAAATTGCGCGCCGAGGGAATGAACGTCAGCGCTCCGTTGCCAGCCGATACCTTATTTACGCCACACAAGCTGGTGCACTGCGACTGCGTGCTTGCCATGTATCACGATCAGGGTCTGCCGGTGCTGAAATACGCCAGCTTCGGACAGGGCGTGAACGTCACACTCGGCTTGCCCATCATTCGCACGTCAGTGGATCATGGCACGGCACTGGACTTGGCGGGAAGTGGAAAAGCAGATGCCGGGAGCCTGTTGGAAGCCATCAGGCTTGCCGCGCAGATGGCACAGCACGAACAAATGTATCGTGCATAAGGCGAAAAAAAATTTTGGCTACGGCATCATACGCTGTGCGTATGAGCCTGCACCGAAACGTCCCTCAAGGACAATCGCATGAGTCATCAAGCAAAGAAGCGTTTTGGCCAGAATTTTCTTGTCGATGAGCAAATCATCGGTGAAATCATCTCTGCAATCCGTCCCGAACCTGAAGACAATATGGTCGAGATCGGGCCGGGCCTGGGCGCGCTGACCCGCCCATTGCTGAAAACATTGAATCATCTGCATGTGGTGGAAATCGACCGCGACATCATCGCCCGGCTGGAAAGCGACTACCCCAAGAACAAGCTTGTCATCCATGCCGGGGATGCGCTGGTGTTTGATTTCGCAACGCTTCCGGTGCCGTTGCGCATCGTCGGCAACCTGCCTTACAACATCTCTTCGCCGTTGCTGTTTCACTTTGCATCTTATGCCGAGCGCATACGCGACATGCATTTCATGCTGCAAGACGAAGTGGTTGAGCGCATGGTGGCCGAGTCTTCCACACCCGCATATGGGAGGCTGTCGGTGATGTTGCAATACCGTTTCCAGATGGAAAAGCTGCTCGACGTGCCGCCTGAATCGTTCCGCCCTGCGCCCAAGGTCGACTCCGCCATCGTGCGCATGATTCCGCTGCCAGTTAGCGAAATCGGGGTGCGCAACGAAAAGCTGTTTGCCGCGATTGTCAGGACGGCGTTCGGGCAACGCCGCAAGACATTGCGCAACACACTGCGGAGTTATTTGAGCGAAGCGGATTTTAAGGAATTGGATATTGATGCACAGTTCCGCGCCGAGAATCTGAGTGTGGCGGAATTCGCCAAAGTGGCAAATTATTTGAATCAGCGACTGCCTGGCGGTTAGCCGGATTTTTTCTGGATCAGTTCAATTTTATATCCGTCCGGATCTTCAATAAACGCGATTACGGTAGTGCCGTGTTTCATCTTTCCGGCCTCGCGCACCACCCTCCCGCCACGTTGTTTGATTTTTTCACAGGCGGTGTATGCATCTTCCACTTCAATGGCGATGTGGCCATAGGCATTGCCGGGCTCATATTTTCCCACGCCCCAGTTGTGGGTAAGTTCTATCGCTGCACCGCTGGCCTCGTCGGTGTAGCCGACAAAAGCCAGTGTGAATTTCCCATCCGGGTAGTCGGCGCGGCGCAGCAATTTCATGCCGAGCACGCCGGTATAAAAGGCAAGTGATTTTTCCAGATCTGCTACGCGCAGCATAGTGTGGAGTATGCGCATCAGATTTTCTCCCTATAGAATATCTTTGAGTTCGGTAGTCGCTATCATATAGGGTAAAATGCGTCCAAGTCGCGCATAATATCCAAAACTCATAGCCAACATCATGTCTGAATCATTCCCGTTAGTAATGACTTTCGCCGCAACCGATCCCAGCGGGGGCGCGGGCCTGCAGGCTGACCTGTTGACCATCTCCAGTATGGGTTGTCACCCATTGTCTGTGGTTACTGCAATTACCGTGCAGGATACCAGCGGGGTGGACGACGTGTTGCCGATCGATCCGGAATGGGTGGTGGATCAGGCGCGCGCAATGCTGGAGGATGTCCCGGTAGCGGCATTCAAGATCGGTTTGCTCGGCAGTGTGGAAAACATCGCTGCGATTGCCGAGATACTGGCGGACTATCCGGATATTCCGCTGGTGCTGGATCCGGTGCTGTCTTCGGGACGCGGCGACGAATTGGCGAATGAAGACATGCTGGATGCGATGCGCGAACTGTTGATACCCCAAACCACCATCATCACGCCGAACAGCATGGAAGCGCGCCGTCTCGCGCTGGATGAAGATAATGATGAGGACGATCCGACGCTTGAAGAATGCGCCAAGCGCATATTGCGCATGGGTTGTGAATATGTGCTGATCACCGGCACCCACGAGCAGACACCCAAGGTCATCAACACTTTGTATAGCGAGCGCGGGGTCATCAGCAGCGACAGCTGGGCGCGTTTGCCGGGAATTTATCACGGCTCCGGCTGTACCCTGGCATCTGCGATCGCGGCGTTGATGGCGCAGGGCGTGGCGGTTCCGGAGGCGGTCAAGGAGGCGCAGGAATACACCTGGCAGACCTTGAATGCGGGCTTCCGTCCCGGCATGGGACAGCATATCCCGGATCGTTTGTTTTGGGCACGCGGTGAAGAGGATGACGAGCCACAGCCGGAACGGCCCAATTAAAGGATTGTACGCAATCACGCCGGACGAACCGGATACTGCGGAGTTGCTTTGCAAGGTGCGGCTGGCGCTGTTGGGCGGCGTGCGGATTTTGCAGTATCGCAACAAAGCTGCGGATGCGGTATTGCGGTTGAAACAGGCGATCGCGTTGCGCAAACTGACGCATGAGTTTTCCGTGCGGCTGATCATCAACGACGATGCGAAGTTGGCGCAGCAAGTGGATGCGGATGGCGTGCATCTGGGCGGTGAAGATGGCAGCGTGGCTGCGGCGCGCGCGGCATTGGGCCGCAACGGTAAACTCATCGGCGTATCTTGTTATAATCGCATGGCCTTGGCGCATGAGGCAGTTCGGCAAGGCGCCGATTACGTGGCCTTCGGCAGTTTCTTTGCCTCGGCGGTGAAGCCTGGTGCGGTGGCGGCCTCGCCTGATCTATTGCGGCAGGCGCGCCGCGAGATCGCGCTTCCGCTGGTGGCGATAGGCGGCATCACGGCACACAACGGCGCACGGCTGCTGGAAGCGGGGGCAGATGCGCTGGCAGTGATATCGGCGGTATTTGGCGCGGCGGATATCCGGGATGCAGCACGACAGTTTGCAAACTTGAATTATTCCTGAAATTACTTCGACAGAAAGAAACAACATGACTTCGCATAATCAGCAGCTGTTCGACGAATCCCAAAAAATCATTCCGGGTGGAGTGAATTCGCCGGTGCGCGCGTTCCGTTCGGTGGGCGGCACACCGCTGTTTTTCAAGCGCGGCAAGGGCGCATACGTGTGGGATGCGGACGACAAACGCTACATTGATTACGTCAATTCATGGGGCCCGATGATCGTCGGCCACTGCCATCCTGATGTGGTCAAGGCAGTACAGGACGCGGCTGCGCAAGGACTTGGTTTCGGCGCTCCGACTGCAGCCGAACTGGAAATCGCCCAGTTGCTGTGCAAGATTCTTCCCAGCCTGGAAATGGTACGTCTGGTCAGTTCCGGCACCGAGGCGACGATGACTGCGATCCGCCTGGCGCGCGGTTTTACCGGACGTTCGCGCATCATCAAATTCGAGGGCTGCTACCACGGACATTCCGATGGCCTGCTGGTCAAGGCCGGCTCCGGTGCGCTGACGTTCGGGCAGCCGAGCTCATCGGGTGTGCCTGCCGAGATCGCCGCGCTGACCAC
>DHIV01000103.1:66151-82979 GCA_002403995.1 Gallionella sp. UBA4737
TGCCGAGATCGCCGCGCTGACCACAGTGCTGGACTATAACGACGTGGCCGGATTGGAGCGCACCTTCGCCGAGATCGGCAAGGAGATCGCCGCGGTGATCGTCGAGCCAGTGGCGGGCAACATGAACCTGATCCTGCCCAAGCGCGAGTTCCTCGACGCGATGCGCAAGCTGTGCACCAGATATGGCGCGGTGTTGATCCTGGACGAGGTGATGTCCGGCTTCCGCGTCGGCCTGCAAGGCGCGCATGGCCACTACGGCATCAAGCCCGATCTCATTACGCTGGGCAAAGTGATGGGCGGCGGCTTGCCCGCCGCCGCATTCGGCGGACGTCGCGACATCATGCAATGCCTGGCTCCGCTCGGTGCGGTGTACCAGGCTGGTACGCTGTCCGGCAATCCGGTTGCAGTGGCGGCCGGCATGGCAACGCTCAAGCTCATTCAAGCCAAGGGTTTTTACGAAAATCTTACCAGGCTGGCCAAGCAGATGACCGAAGGTTTGTCGGTCAGCGCCAAGAAGCACGGCATCCCCTTCAGCGCACAATCCATAGGCAGCATGTTCGGTCTGTACTTCAGCAAATCTGTACCTGCCAGTTACGCCGAGGTGATGAGCTGCGACAAGGAGGCATTCAACCGCTTTTTCCACGCCATGTTGAAAGAAGGCGTGTACCTCGCACCGTCAGCCTTCGAGGCCGGCTTTGTCTCGGCAGCGCACACCGAGGCAGATATCGCTGCGACCATCGCCGCAGCTGACAAGATTTTCACGACCTGGAAGTAATGGGGCTGTTTTCACAAGCGGCGTTTTACACTACCGTTAATCACATCAAGGATTTGCCGCTGCACGGTGGCAAGGAAGTGGCATTCGTCGGGCGCTCCAATGCGGGCAAGTCCAGCGCGATCAATACGCTGGCAAATCATGTACGGCTGGCCTATACCAGCAAGACACCCGGGCGCACCCAGCATCTGAACTATTTCTCACTGGGCAACAATAATTTCCTGGTGGACTTGCCCGGCTACGGTTATGCCAAAGTGCCGCCCGAAAGCAAACGTCATTGGGAAGGTCTGCTCAGCGAATATCTGCAAACGCGCGATGAATTATGCGGCCTGGTAGTGATCATGGACTCCCGGCATCCTCTGACCGAACTGGACGAGAGTATGCTGGACTGGTTTGCGCCGACCGGCAAGCCGTTGCACATCTTGCTCACCAAGTCAGACAAACTGAGCAGGCAGCAAGCCACGCTTACTCTGAATCGGGTAAAATCCCATCTCGCCGAGCATTTTCCGCAATGCACTGTGCAATTATTTTCCAGTTTGAAAAAACTGGGCATGGAAGAGGCGGAAGGTGTGATTGCGGGCTGGCTGGCGACCGGACAAAAAAATGCCCCCAGCCAAAGGGGGAGGCCGGGGGCAAAGTCTTAACAGAGTTAAGACACACGCTCAGGGAGGAGAAACGTGGAATGATTCGCATCATTCACTGCATCAGATAAGCAGTTACTAAAATAGTTCCAAGAAAATAATTTTTTGTAGGGAAAGCCATGCAGACACTAGGACAATATCCCCAAATCCGGATGCGCCGGATGCGCCGGGACACATTTTCACGGGACCTGATGCGAGAGCATATGCTCACTCCGGCAGATTTCATCTACCCGGTATTTGTGCTGGAAGGCAGCAAAAAAGTCGAGGAAGTTAAGTCCATGCCGGGGGTGCAACGCAAAACTCTGGACTTATTGCTGAAGGATGCCGAGCAATGCGTGAAGCTGGGTGTTCCAGTGATGGCAATTTTCCCGGTGATTGACGCACCGCTGAAAAGCCTGGACGCCAGGGAAGCCTATAATCCGAATGGCCTTGTGCCGCGCGTGGTTGCAGAACTGAAAAAGAATTTCCCCGAACTCGGTGTGATGACCGACATCGCGCTCGATCCCTACACCAGCCACGGGCAGGACGGCCTGATTGACGATAGCGGCTATGTCCTCAACGACGAGACCGTCGCGGTGCTGCAGAAACAGGCGCAGACCCACGCTGCTGCCGGGGCTGATATCGTCGCCCCTTCCGACATGATGGACGGGCGTATCGGCGCGGTGCGCGCGGCACTGGATGCCAACAAGCACATCCATACGCGCATCATGGCCTACTCCGCCAAGTATGCATCCAGCTTCTACGGCCCATTCCGCGATGCCGTCGGCTCCAGCGGCAACTTGGGCTCGGGCAACAAATACACTTACCAGATGGACCCGGCCAATTCCGATGAAGCGCTGTGGGAAGTCGGCCTCGACTTGCAGGAAGGCGCGGACATGGTGATGGTCAAACCGGGTATGCCCTACCTCGACATCGTGCGCCGCGTGAAGGATGAATTCAAGGCGCCCACCTTCGTTTATCAGGTCAGCGGCGAATACGCGATGCTCAAGGCCGCCGCACAGAACGGCTGGCTGAACGAACAGGCGTGTGTGCTGGAAGCTCTGCTCGCATTTAAACGTGCGGGAGCAGACGGGATATTGACCTATTTTGCGCTGGATGCGGCGCGCTGGCTGAAGGAACAAGCGTAACAACCAAATTTACTGCACCCTGCATTCCAATATTCAGGCAGCCAACAACGCTCCCACCGCCGCAATATCCGCATGCGTCTCAGGGTGGCGGCTGCCGCTGTGGCGAGCATTCTCGGGCAGGACGATGATGTGTGTCTGCGTGCTGGATTCGCTGGTCAAAGTGTAACTCGGCACAGTCTCCTGATGCCCGCTGACTTGCACTTTCCACTCGCCATCTTCGAAATCGATCTTGTGTTTGAGCAGGAATAACAGCACGGCTTTTGCGTCATCAGAAAACAGCATCAGGTTGATGTCCGAATGCTCCCCCGCTGTACCACTCAACACGGAACCGGTCAGGTAGGGATGGAACTCTGCCAGCAGATGCATGGTGTCAAGCGCTTCTTCGCGCAACTGGCGCAGGATGCCAGGATGACTGCCCTGCTGGTAGAGAGCGCGGTAGCTGTGCAGGGCGTCATCAACCTCCTGGTTGCTGGGCAGGTGTTGTGTGTCCGCAGCACCGAGCTGCCGCGCGGCTTTGCGTTTGGCAAAAGCGTGGTCGGTGATGCCATCTTCCGCCATCAGTTTGGCGGCTTGATGCGCCAACTGCTCGCGCATCAAGTCGCGCCTGTTTGCATATTCTCTGGGTGCGCGTTCTTTCGGCATGTGTATGGTCAGAGCAACTGATCCTTGAGGGTGTCTGCAGGTTTTATTTCTTCGCTGGGAGCAGGTATGACATGCTCGGGCGGAACGTTTTCCTGATAAAAATATTCGACCAGAGAGCTATTATCATCACGATATCCCTGATCATTGATGTGCACGGCAACCATGTTGTCCGGCATGGTGTAAACAGCCTCGGGCACTTCTTTGAGGACCTTTTCCATATAACCCATCCATATCGGCAGGGCTGCACCGCCGCCGGTTTCCCTGTCTCCCAGGCTACGCGGTTGATCGTAGCCCATCCACGCGATACCGACCACGGTCGGATGGAAGCCGCAAAACCATGCATCAATCGAATCATTGGTAGTGCCGGTCTTGCCGGCCAGGTCTTGCCGGCCAAGTTGCATGGCACGAATGCCGGTGCCGTGTTTGACCACATCCTGCAACATGCTGACCATGGTAAAGGCATTGCGCACATCAATTACCTGCTTTGCTCCATTTCCGGCTACCTCAGGTATGGTTTTGCTCAGCACAGTGCCACGCGCATCTTCGATGCGATCTATAAAATAAGGGGAAACCAGAAATCCGCCGTTGGCGAACACAGAATAGCCGGTCAACATTTGCAAAGGTGTTACGGATCCGGCCCCCAAAGCCATGGTCAGATAGGCAGGGTACTTGGTAGGATCAAAACCAAACCTGGAAATATAATCGTGCGCATATTCCGGAGAGATGGACTGCAATATACGAATCGAAACCAGGTTCTTTGATTTAATCAAAGCTTGGCGCATACGCATCGGCCCTTCGAATTTTCCATCGTAGTTCTTCGGCTCCCAAGGCTCGTTGCCGGTTTGCTCCGCATCAAAGATAAGAGGGGCATCATTAATGACAGTGGCCGGGGTAAAGCCCTTTTCCAGCGCCGCAGAATACACAAAAGGCTTAAAGCTTGAGCCGGGTTGTCGCCATGCCTGGGTGATATGGTTGAATTGAGTGCGATCGAAATCGAAGCCGCCTATCAATGAGTAAATTGCTCCATTGCGCGGATCGCCCGAAACGAATGCAGCCTCGACTTGAGGAAGCTGGCTGATTTGCCAAACACCCTTGTCATCTTTGCGCAATCGAACGATAGAACCGACGTTAATGCGCTGGTTCAAAGCGGCTTTCTTGTTCAAGGCTGCTTGGGCGAAAAGCAACGCATCCCCGCTGACTTCAGCAATTTCGCCGCCTTTGCAATAGGCTCGAACCAGCTTGGGCGACGCCTCCAGAACCACGGCTGGGATCAAATCATCGCTGTCGTCAACATCCTGCAGGGTTTCGTCCAGGAGTTCAGTGTTGCTGGTATCGCCGTGCAGATCGACAAAGCCTTCCGGGCCGCGGTAGCCTTGGCGCCGATCATAGTCAAGCACGCCTGTGCGTACGGCCTGGTAAGCGGCGATCTGATCCTGTTGTCGAATGGTGGTGTAAACCTTGAAGCCTTGCGTGTAAGCGTCATCCTGATATTTTTCATACACAGCCTGTCTGACCATTTCCGCAAGGTAGTCTGACTTGATCCCGAATTCTTGATTGCTGCGTATGGTCACGATGGGCTGTTGTTGTGCAAGTTCGAATTGATCATCAGTAATATAGTTCAACTCATGCATACGGCGCAGGACATAGAGCTGGCGCAGCTTGGCACGCTTGGGATTGACTACCGGATTATAGGAAGAGGGAGCTTTAGGCAAACCGGCGAGCATGGCGGCTTCTGCTATCGTGACTTGGGCCAGGGGTTTGCCAAAGTAAACTTGGGCAGCCGAGGCAAAGCCATATGCGCGCTGTCCCAAGTAAATCTGGTTGATATACAGCTGCAAGATCTCGTCTTTGCTCAAGCTGTGTTCGATTTTCAAGGTGAGTAATACCTCGTTGAATTTGCGGGCCCAGGTCTTTTCTTTGGTAAGGAAGAAATTGCGCGCCACTTGCATGGTGATCGTGCTGGCCCCTTGTTTTACCGAGCCGGAAGTGAAGTTGGAGAGCGCGGCTCGGATTACCCCCATGTAGTCAATGCCGCCATGCTCGTAAAATCGATCATCTTCGGCTGCAAGAATGGCTTGTTTCATCACCTCCGGCACATCAGAGATTTTGATCAGCGCACGGCGTTCCTCCCCGAATTCGCCGAGTAGTGTGCCTTCGGCGCTGTATATGCGTAGCGGAATCTTGGGCCGATAGTCCGTAAGCGCCTCCAGCGAAGGCAAAGACGGATACTCCAGCAAGGCCGCCAAGCCAAGCAATATTGCCGGCAGCAAAAGCAGGGTAAGGGTGACTAGAAGGGGGAGAATCCAGCGACGGGAAAGCATGAGCAGTTGTCCGAAAATAAGTAAAAATGATATTGTGTGTCGAATTATATCGACTCTGTGAATATAAATAACCCTTAAAAATAGCTTTACACAGTTTATAGTTATTGCTAGGATTTAATCCACTTTGTACAAATAGAGTGCTAACCGGTCAATGATTAAAGTAAATTTTGACATCCCGCTGGATTTTTTATGGGCCAAAACTCCGCCTCTGATAGGCGTAGATATCAGTGCGTCATCGATCAAGATGGTCGAACTGAGTGAGGCGCCCCAAAAGGGAACTTACACTATTGAACGGTATGCGATCGAGTTGTTGCCTAAAGATGCTATCACTGACGGCAATATCAATAATCTTGAAGCTGTCTCGGAAAGCATGCAACGCGCCTGGAAGCGAATGGGTACACGCATCAAGAACGTCAGCTTGGCACTGCCTGCTGCGGCGGTAATCACCAAAAAGATATTATTACCCGCCGGCCTTCGTGACGAGGATTTGGAATATCAAGTCGAATCCGAGGCCAACCAGTATATTCCGTTCGCATTGGAAGAGGTTAATCTGGACTTCCAGGTGATCGGCCCCGCCCCAGAAAATGCCGAAGAGTTGGAAGTATTATTGGCGGCATCCCGTAAGGCGAATGTCGAGGATCGAGTCGCAGCTGCCCAGCTGGCCGGACTAAAAACCATAGTCATGGATGTCGAGCCATATGCGGCCGAGATGGCCTTTGAACAGATTCGTGTTCAGCTTCCCGATGGTGCGGTAGACAAATGTGTGGCATTGATAGACATAGGCGCGAACGTCATGAACGTCAATGTGCTGCGAAATGGGCAATCGGTATATTCAAGGGATCAACAGGTAGGCGGTGAGCAATTGACACAGCAGATTCAAAGTGTGTTTGGCTTATCTGCAGAAGAAGCTGAGTCAGCCAAGCGCAATGGCGGGTTGCCGGATAATTATGAGAGCGATGTTTTGTCGCCCTTCCGGGAGAACGTGGTAACGGAAATCGCTCGTGCATTGCAGTTTTTCTTCAGTTCGACGCAATACCACGAGGTGGATTACATCGTTCTTTCAGGTGGGTGTGCGGCGTTGCCTGGATTGGATGACGCGGTGGCTACCCGCACCCAGGTGAGCACGATGGTAGCGAATCCGTTTGCCTTGATGGCACTATCGAGCCGGATCAAGCCGCGGCAATTGCAAACCGATGCGCCATCATTGATCATCGCTTGTGGTCTGGCAATGCGGAGGTTCGACCCATCGTGATACGCGTAAACCTCTTACCGCATCGTGCAGAAAAGCGGCGCGCTCGCCAAATCCAATTTATCGCGTTCAGCGTGATTTCTGTTGTGCTGGCCGGGTTGTTGGTGGGAACCGTGGAGATCGCAATCGATACCCAGATATCCTATCAGGAAAGACGCAATGCATACCTGAAACAAGAAACGGCGGTGTTGGACAAGCAAATTGAGGAAATCAAGAAACTCCGAGAGCAAACGCAGTCCTTGCTGGCTCGCAAGAATGTTGTGGAAGGCTTGCAAAGTACGCGCTCTGACGTTGTGCATCTGCTGGACCAGATGTTGCGCATTCTTCCGGATGGGGTGTATCTCAAGACGCTCAAACAGACCGGAAATAGAATCACCTTGGTTGGTTTTACCCAGTCGAATGCGCGGGTTTCCACATTGATGCGGGCTATAGAGGATTCTCCCTGGCTCGATACCCCTACGTTGATAGAAATTCATGCGACTACTGCTGGAGGTGCCCGTATCAGCGAGTTTACATTGAACTTCAATTTGACCAAGCCGCAGGCTGCAGTCAGCACCACACCCACCGCCAAACCTGTCGGCGCGAAAAATTAAGGTGTCAAGATGAATTTAGATGACTTGAAGAAAAATTTAGCCGACTTGAAGCACTTGAATCCGAAGACTCCAGGCGCGTGGCCGTGGTCGGCAAAGATTATTGCGTTTGTGGCGATGTTTGTCGCTGTAGTGGTGGCGGGTGCATTGCTGCTATGGCAAAACGAATGGGAAACCTTGACCAAGGTCAGGGGGGAGGAAGGCCAGCTGAAGGAAACTTTTCTGAATAAAAAGAGACAGGCGATCAATCTGGACTTGATCAAGAAACAACTTACCGAAACTCAGGAGTCATTCGGCGCTTTGCTCAAGCAACTACCCAGCAAATCGGAAATGGACGCGTTGTTGACCGATATCAATCAGGCAGGCTTGGGGCGTGGACTACAGTTCGAGCTTTTCAAGCCGGGTGCTGAAAAGATGGAAGGGGCGTTTGCCGAACTGCCGATCGCCATAAAGGTGACGGGAAATTATGATGACATCGGCAGATTTTCCAGCGACATCGCGATGTTGCCGCGTATCGTCACGCTAAATGATATAGCGATATCCCCTGGAAGTAACGGGTTGTCCATGGATGCAGTAGCGAAAACTTTCCGTTATCTGGACGAAAGTGAAGTAGCCGCTCAGAAGAAGGCAGCCGCAGCCAAGGCCGGAGCCAAAGCCGGGGCGAAAAAATGAGACTGATCTATTTTGCGCTTGCTTCGATATTGCTGGCAGGGTGTGGCGGCGAGGAGTTTCAGGATTTGCGCGATTTCGTCAAAAATTCCGGTGCGGACATGCGCGGCAAAATAGAGCCTCCGCCAGAGGTGATGCCATATGAATATTTTGCTTACAACAATGAGACCAATCTGCCCGACCCATTCAAACCGCGAAAACCGGTGTCACATTCCGGAGGCGGCACGGGGATAAATCAGCCGGACTTCGATCGTCCTAAAGAGGCATTGGAGGAATTTCCTCTCGAAAGCCTCAAGATGGTTGGCTACCTTTACATGAATAAAGTTGGTTATGCGGTGATACGCGCTACCGATTCCAAGCTCTATCGGGTTAAGGCCGGAAATCATATCGGTACGAACTTTGGATTGATAGAAGAAGTGACCGATACGGAAGTCAAAGTCAAAGAGATGGTTCAAGACAGCGCAGGGGACTGGACTGAACGCATGAGCAGCCTGCAATTAATTGAATGATTTAGGAGCAAAATAATGAAACAGCTTACTGGCACTGCTATTAATTTGTTCTCTGGGCGAGCCGCGGCTTTTTCCCTGTGGGCCAAGACTGGGTTTGGCGGATCTTCGGGCTTCAACCAGCAAAATATGATATTTAAAAGCGTCCTTCACAGGGCAATCGAGGATACGGCCAGATTGCTGAGCCTGCTGATCGCATTTGGTGTTCTTGGCGTGCAGGCACAGGCGGACACGCAGAACAGCATTTCCTCCCTGAGCGTCAATACCGGTAGTGGAACGACAGTCATCAAGGTTGAATTGACGCAGCCACTGGCAAATCTGCCGGCAGGGTTTACCATCAATACCCCGCCGCGGATTGCGTTTGATTTTCCCAATACTTCAAACGGATTGGGAAAATCGGTTCAGGATTTCAGCGAAGGGGATTTGCGCAGCGCCAATATTGTTCAGGCCGGCAGCCGCACCCGCCTTGTGGTTAACCTTAATCAAATGCTGGCCTATGACACCAAGATCGATGGCAATAACCTTCTGATTACTTTGCATGGCAAGCCGGCAGAAATTGGGGCCGCCAGCACAGCGCGCTTTGCCGAGGCAAAACAGGGTGTGCAACAACACGAATTACGTGACATAGATTTCCGCCGCGGCAAGAATGGCGAAGGGCGCATCCAGGTCGACCTTTCCGATCCCGGTGTTGGAATTGACATACGGCAACAAGGCACCACGCTGATAGTCGATTTTCTTAAGACCGGCCTGCCGCGCAATTTGCAGCGCAAACTGGATGTGGTCGACTTTGCTACACCGGTGCAAAATGTGGATACCTTTGCACAGGGCGATAACGTGCGTATGGTGATAGAACCCACCGGCAATTGGGAGCATGCGGCCTACCAGACAGACAATAAATTCATCGTCGAAGTGAAGCCGGTCGTTGTGGATTCGGGCAAACTGGGCAAGAGCAATAAACCAGGTTATACGGGCGAAAAGCTGACACTGAATTTCCAGAAGATCGATGTTCGCGAAGCTTTGAATGTGATTGCCGATTTCACCGAAACGAACATGGTAATCAGCGATACCGTAAAGGGCAATATCACTCTGCGTTTGAAGGATGTGCCGTGGGACCAGGCTTTTGACATCATCTTGCAGAGCCGTGGTCTGGATATGCGCAAGAACGGCAATGTGATCCAGGTCGCGCCTCGCGAGGAGATAGCGGCCAAGGAAAAGATCGACTTGACCGCCCATCAGGAAATCTCTGAATTGGAAGATCTGCGCACTGAAAGTTTCCAGTTGAGCTACCAAAAAGGTGATGCGGTGGCAGCGATGTTAACCAATAAGGATCAGCGCCTGCTTTCCAAGCGCGGTAGCGCGGTAGTGGATCAGCGCACCAACACTGTGTTTGTTCAAGACACACCTACACATCTGGAAGAAGCGCGCAAATTGATCAACCAAATCGACGTGCCGGTTCGCCAGGTGATGATCGAAGCGCGTGTCGTTGAGGCATCGGACAAGTTCGGCAGGGATCTGGGCGTAAGGCTTGGATATAACTCGACTGACAGTTTCAAAGTGGGTAACGGATTGGGAAATATAGGTGCCAATACCGCAACAATGGGGGTCGGGAACCCGTCGCTGAGCACGACGGCACCGTTCGTCACCACACCCAATGTCAATTTACCTGTTGCGGGTGCCGGAACATTCTCAATGCTGTTATTCAACAGCTCGGTGAGCAAGTTGCTGTCCGTTGAATTGACCGCACTTGAGACTGACAGCAAAGGCAAGGTCATTTCCAGCCCGAGAGTTGTGACTGCCGATCAAACGGAGGCGACTATCGAGACCGGCACCGAAATCGCATATTTGCAATATACCAGCAGCGGTGCAGCAAACGCTGCGTTTAAGAAAGCAGTATTAGGCCTGAAGGTCAAGCCGCAAATTACACCGGATAACAATGTGATCATGGATGTGGACGTCACCAAGGATTCGCTGGGGTCACTTGTATTCGGCGGCATACCAACCATAGATACCAATCATATTACTACTCAAGTGTTAGTGGAAAATGGCGGTACAGTGGTAATCGGCGGGGTGTATTCTCAAACTGTAACCGACGGTGTAAGTAAGGTCCCGCTACTCGGGGATATTCCGGTGTTAGGTTACCTATTCAGGAGCAGCAACAAAGTTGACAACAAGGCCGAATTGCTGATTTTTATCACGCCTAAAATTTTAAATGAAACATTGAATTTGCACTGATCGTACAAATCGGCGAGTAATGGCCCGGCTAGTCCGGGCTTTTGTTTTTATCGTTTACAATGCAACACATGCAAAGCGATCAAGACAACAGCCGCCCGGATAACAAGCGCCCGGATAGCAACCGCAAGCTCCACTCTGGCAACCTGATCCTCGTGGGTATGATGGGCTCGGGCAAAACTACCATGGGGCGGGCGCTGGCCAAACATCTAGGCAAGGTCTTTGTGGACAGCGATGAGGAAATCATCAAGCGCACCGGAGTGACAGTTCCGCACATTTTCGATGTCGAGGGCGAAGCCGGATTTCGTTTGCGTGAGACAGCAGCTATCCGCGATGTGGTCGGACGCGATAACATGGTCTTGGCAACCGGCGGAGGCGCGGTGCTTGAGGAGCAAAACCGCGCGATGCTGCAACAGAACGGGATAGTTATCTACCTGAAGGCGAGTGTGCATGATTTATGGCAGCGTACCCGCCATGATCGCAATCGCCCCTTGTTGCAAACCAAAGATCCGCATGCCAAGCTCAACGAATTGTTCCGGCAACGCGATCCGCTTTATCAGCAAGTGTCGGATATCGTCGTCCAGAGCGGCAAACAGAGTGCGCATGCCTTGATGCTGCATTTGGCGGATGAAATAGAAGCCTTTGAAAAAAATAAATCGTAGGGTGGGCTCTGCCCACCATGTCGGGCAAAGCCCGACCTACATGGATACAGCTCGATCAGCTTGGAAAGACGGCGTACCAGTACAAAATTAACCGGAAGATCATGCAAACATTAACAGTGGGTTTAAAAGAACGCAGCTATCCGATACACATCGGCAGCGGCCTGCTCGACCAGGCCGCGTTGTTGCAACACGCGGTACCGCGCAAGCGGGTAGCCATAATTTCCAATACGACGGTCGCCCCGCTGTATCTGGAAAAGTTAAAGCATACCTTGCAGAGCATCGGTGTCAGCAGCGTGGATATTATTCTGCCGGACGGGGAGGAATATAAAAATTCTGCCATGCTGAATCTGATCTATGACGCGCTGCTCAACAATCGCTGTGAGCGCAGCACCCCGCTGATCGCGCTGGGCGGCGGCGTGATCGGCGATATGACCGGTTTTGCCGCGGCGACTTATCTGCGCGGCGTACCATTCATCCAGATACCGACCACGCTGCTGGCGCAGGTGGATTCTTCGGTGGGCGGCAAGACCGGCATCAATCACCCGCTCGGCAAGAACATGATAGGCGCGTTCTACCAGCCGCAGCTGGTGCTGGCCGATACAGACACGCTGAATACTTTGCCCGATAACGAGTTGTCGGCTGGTATTGCCGAGGTCATCAAGTACGGACTGATCCGCGACCTGCCCTTCCTCGAATGGCTGGAGCAGAACATCGACAAACTGCTCGCGCGCGATACTGCCGCGCTGCAATACGCGATCGCGCGCAGTTGCCAGAACAAGGCCGAGGTCGTTGCGGCGGATGAGCGCGAAAGCGGGGAGCGCGCACTGCTGAATCTGGGCCACACCTTCGGCCATGCGATCGAATCAGGCATGGGCTATGGCAACTGGCTGCATGGCGAAGGTGTCGCGGCAGGCACCGTGATGGCGGCGGACCTGTCGCAGCGCCTGGGCTGGATCAGCGCGCAGGATGTGGAACGCATCCGCAAGCTGTTCGCGCGCGCCGGGTTGCCGGTGGTCGCGCCCGACCTGGGCGTGGACAAGTATCTCGAATTGATGGGGCTGGACAAGAAAGTCGAGGGCGGCAGGATGCGCTTCGTGCTGCTCAAGCAAGTCGGCTGTGCCGTAGTCTATGGCGATGTGCCAGCAGAATTGCTGCAGCAAACTTTGGAAGCGTGTGTGCATGACTGAACTCGCCACTTACGCTGTCGCAGGGCACAACTCACGCGGCAGAAAAATAGCGGAAGATGCGCCGCAAGGCCGCAGCGAATTCCAGCGCGATCGCGACCGCATCATCCATTCCGGCGCGTTCCGCCGCCTCGAATACAAGACTCAGGTATTCGTGAATCACGAAGGCGACCTGTTCCGCACCCGGTTGACCCACAGCATCGAAGTCGCGCAGATCGCGCGCTCCATCGCGCGGCGTTTGCGCCTGAACGAAGATCTCGCCGAAGCGATCTCGCTTGCTCATGATTTGGGGCATACACCGTTCGGCCATGCCGGGCAGGATGCGCTGAACGCGTGCATGAAAATGTACGGCGGATTCGAGCACAACCTGCAATCGCTGCGCGTGGTGGACAAGCTGGAAGAACGCTATGCCGAATTCGACGGGTTGAACCTGTGCTTCGAAACGCGCGAAGGCATACTCAAGCATTGCTCGGCAGACAATGCCGCAAAGCTGGGTGAGGTGGGCGAGCGCTTCCTGAACAATCGCCGCCCTTCGCTGGAGGCGCAGGTCGCCAACTTGGCCGACGAGATTGCCTACAACAATCACGACGTGGATGACGGCTTGCGCTCCGGCCTGATCACGCTGGAACAGCTCGAAACCGTGCCGCTGGTCGCCGCACAACTGAATGAAGTCCGCCATGCCTATCCCGGCCTGCCGGAGCGGCGCGTGGTGCATGAGACGGTGCGGCGCATGATCAACACGCTGGTGACCGACCTGATCCGGCAGAGCGAGTCCAATATCAGCTTGCAAGCCCCGGCCACGCTGGAAGAAGTGCGCAGCGCACCGGCACTGATCGCCTACAGCGCCGGAATGAATGAGCAACAGCGCGCGCTGAAAAACTTTTTGCGCATCCACTTGTACCGCCATTACCGCGTGCTGCGCATGAGTGCCAAGGCGCAGCGCATCATCAGCGACCTGTTCGGCATATTCATGGCAGACAGCCGCCTGCTGCCGCCGCAATTCCAGAGCCTGGCCGAGCATGACCGCGCCCGCGCGGTGGCCGACTACATCGCCGGGATGACCGACCGCTATGCCATCCGCGAACACCGCCGTATCTTCGCGGTGGAAGAGGTACCGGTTTGACCGCATTGTCACTCGTGCGCTGCGGTTGCCCATCATCCCCAGACAAGGTAGAATTTCCGCCCTTTCGCTTTTGAATTTTGACGTGGCGGCATGTGTCGCCATATTTTGGCTTTAATTGATTTAGATGGGTGGATGTAGATGGTGAACGCCGCGAGTAACAGTTCTTTACCGATGCAACAGGGCTTGTATGATCCGCGCCAGGAGCGCGACGCTTGCGGGGTGGGCTTTGTGGCCCATATCAAGGGCAAGAAAAGCCATGACATGGTGAGCCAGGGTTTGCAGATACTAAAAAATCTGACCCATCGCGGCGCGGTGGGTGCCGACCCGTTGGCCGGCGATGGCGCGGGCATCCTGCTGCAGATACCCGACCAGTTTTTGCGCGACGAGATGGGCTGGGGCAATATCCAGCTGCCGCCCGCCGGCGAGTACGGCGTCGGGATGCTGTTCCTGCCGCGCGATGCGGCAGCGCGCGCCGCGTGCGAGAAGACCGTGGCAGAGAAGATCGCCGCCGAAGGCCAGCAGTTGCTGGGCTGGCGAGATGTGCCGGTGGATAGCTCGGGCCTGGGCGAGAGCGTCAAGAAGGTCGAACCCATGGTGCGCCAGGTGTTCATCGGGCGAGGCAAAAATTGCAAAGATCAGGATGCATTCGAGCGCAAACTGTTCGTGATCCGCAAGACCATGGAGCACGCGGTAAGCAATCTGGGCAAGTCGCAGGGCAAGGGCTTCTATTGCCCTTCGCTGTCTTCGCGCACCATCGTCTACAAGGGCATGCTGCTGGCCGACCAGGTAGGCAAGTATTACCGTGATCTGCAGGACCCTCGGGTCCTCACCGCGTTCGCGCTGGTGCATCAACGCTTCTCCACCAACACGTTCCCGACCTGGAATCTGGCGCATCCGTTCCGGATGATCGCGCACAACGGCGAGATCAACACGGTGCGCGGCAACGTGAACTGGATGACGGCGCGCCATGCGGCGATGTCCTCCAAACTGCTGGGCGCAGACCTGGACAAGCTCTGGCCGCTGATCACCGAAGGCCAGTCGGACTCGGCCTGTTTCGACAACGCGCTCGAGCTTCTTGTCGCAGGCGGTTATTCGCTGCCGCACGCGATGATGCTGCTGATACCCGAAGCCTGGGCCGGCAATCCGCTGATGGACGAAGAGCGCCGCGCCTTCTACGAATACCATGCCGCGCTGATGGAGCCGTGGGACGGTCCCGCCGCCGTGGCTTTCACCGATGGCCGCATGATAGGCGCGACGCTGGACCGCAACGGCCTGCGTCCGGCGCGCTATCTGATCACCGATGACGACATGGTGCTGATGGCTTCCGAGATGGGCGTGCTGGATATCCCGCAGCACAAGATCGTCAAGAAATGGCGTCTGCAGCCGGGCAAGATGTTCCTGATCGACATGCAGGCCGGGCGCATCGTCGATGATGCCGAACTGAAACACCAGCTCGCCACCGCCAAGCCTTACCGGCAGTGGATCGAAAAATCGCGTTACTACCTTGGCGACCTCCCCGAGGTGGCGAACAAACCCAAACTGAATGCCTCGCTGCTGGATACCCAGCAGGCATTCGGATATTCGCAGGAAGACCTGAAATTCATCCTGGCCCCGATGGTCAGCGCCGGCGAGGAGCCGACCGGTTCGATGGGTACCGACGCCGCTTTGCCGGTGCTATCGAACAAGAGCCGCTCGTTCTACGATTACTTCCAGCAGTTGTTCGCGCAAGTGACCAATCCGCCTATCGATCCGATCCGCGAAGAGATCGTGATGTCGCTGACTTCGTTCATCGGCCCCAAGCCCAACCTGCTCGGCATAGAAGAAACCGATCCGACGCTGCGCCTGGAAGTGCATCAGCCAGTGCTGTCGAACGATGACATCACGAAATTGCGCAACATCGAACAACTCACGCAGGGGTGTTATCGCTCGCTGGTGCTGGATATCACTTATCCGGCAACACAAGGCGCGGCAGGTTGCGAGAAAGCGGTGCAAGCCCTGTGCGCCGCGGCCGACAAGGCTGTGGCCGACGGCTACAACGTGCTGATCCTGTCGGATCGCGCGATGTCGGCCAAGCGCGTCGCGATCCCCGCGCTGGCGGCATGCTCAAAAGTACATCATCACCTGGTGCACGCCGGGCTGCGCACCAGCACCGGCCTGGTGGTGGACACCGGCTCTGCGCGCGAAGTCCATCACTTCGCCTTGCTGGCCGGATATGGCGCGGAAGCGGTTTGTCCTTGGCTGGCGTACGAGACGATCGCGGCGATGAATCTGCCCGCGAAGGTCGATGCGAAGCAGGCCAAGAAAAGTTACATCAAGGCGATCAACAAGGGGCTGATGAAGGTGATGTCCAAGATGGGCATCTCCACATACCAATCCTATTGCGGTGCGCAGATCTTCGAAGCGATCGGCCTGAATGCCGGATTCGTCGCCGAATATTTCACCGGCACAGCGACGCAGATCGAAGGCATAGGTTTGAGCGAGGTGGCTGAAGAAGCGATGCGCACACATCGCGCTGCATTCGGCACCGACCCGGTGCTGGCCAACGCGCTGGAAGCCGGGGGCGAGTATGCCTGGCGCGTGCGCGGTGAAGAACACATGTGGACGCCCGAGTCCATCGCGAAACTGCAGAACGCCACGCGCACCAACAATGTGTCGACCTACAAAGAATACGCGAAACTCATTAACGAACAAGGCACCAAGCTGAAGACCCTGCGCGGCCTGTTCGAGATCAAGCCGGCAGGCGCAGCCGTGCCGCTGGCCGAAGTCGAGCCAGCCAGGGAGATCGTCAAGCGCTTCGTCACCGGCGCGATGTCGCTCGGTTCGATCTCCACCGAAGCGCACACCACGCTGGCGATCGCGATGAACCGCATCGGCGGCAAGTCGAACACCGGTGAAGGCGGCGAAGATGCCAACCGCTACAAGAAGATCAAGGGCGGCGAGAAATTGTCAGAGATCATTGGCAAAGGCCGCATCGAACGCGATCTGGTATTGAAAGAGGGAGACTCGCTGCGCTCCAGGATCAAGCAGTGCGCGTCCGGACGCTTCGGCGTCACCGCCGAATACCTGAGCAGCGCCGACCAGATCCAGATCAAGATGGCGCAGGGCGCCAAGCC
>DHIV01000026.1:0-1744 GCA_002403995.1 Gallionella sp. UBA4737
ATTCTCATGCGTGCCCACGGTGATCAGCGCACAACCCATCAGGGTGAGTTGCACCAGCATGTAAGTGATCAGCCTGCCGCTTTGCTTGATCAGCGTATCCGCAATCAGTATCACGCACGTCATGGTCAGCAGGAAGATCTCCGCGCTGGCTGATATCAAATTAGTCATCAAATCCATATTCATCTCAAAATCAGTCGTTAATTTCTAGCTGGTAGCTAATCGCTGGTAGCTGGTAGCAAAACCTGCTTGGCTACTCGCTAAGAGCTACAGGCAGCCAGCCACCTCATGGTAGCTTGGAGCGAGCCGCGTGTACCAGTAAATCATTCACCGACACATGCATTATTTCGCTGAACGGCAGCGGGTACAGCCCCATGCCCAGCACCGTAAGTGCCAGGACCGCGAAAATCACTTTTTCGCGCACGGTGATATCGGTCAGTTTGGCAACATGCGAGTTGGCGACTGCACCGAAGATCACGCGCTTGTACATCCACAGCGTATAGGCCGCGCCGAAGATCAGCGTGGATGCCGCAGCGAAGGCATACCAGAAATTCGCTTTGACCGCGCCGAGTATCACCATGAATTCGCCGACAAAGCCGCTGGTGCCCGGCAGCCCGACATTGGCCATGGCGAACAGCATGAAGAATGCGGCGAACACCGGCATGGTGTTGGCCACACCGCCGTAATCGGCGATGTTGCGCGAGTGCATCCGGTCATACAGCACGCCGATGCAAAGGAACAAAGCACCGGACACAAAGCCGTGCGAGATCATCTGCAGCAGCGCGCCTTCCATGCCGTAATCGTTAAAGATGAACAGGCCCAGCGTGACGAAACCCATGTGGGAAATCGACGAGTACGCCACCAGTTTCTTCATGTCGGTCTGCGTCAATGCCACCAGGCCGATATACACTACTGCGATCAGCGACAGCGCGATCATCACCCCGGCCAGATGATGGCTGGCATCCGGCACGATAGGTATTGAGAATCGCAGAAAACCGTAAGCACCCACCTTGAGCATGATCGCCGCCAGGATCACCGAGCCGCCGGTAGGCGCTTCGACGTGGGCATCCGGCAACCAGGTATGCACCGGGACCATCGGCACTTTCACCGCAAAGGCGAAAAAGAAGGCGATAAAGATCAGAATCTGTGCGGTCATCGGCAGCGCGACCTGGTGGAAATCAAGTATCTCGAAGCTGCCGCCGGACTGGTTGTAGAGATAGATCAACGCCACCAGCATCAGCAGCGAGCCGAGCAGGGTGTAGAGGAAGAACTTGACCGCCGCGTAAACACGATTCGCACCGCCCCACACGCCGATGATGAGAAACATCGGGATCAGCATGGCTTCCCAGAACACATAGAACAATATGGAATCGAGAGCGGAAAACACGCCGATCATGGTGCCGGACATGATCAGGAAGGATGCCATGTATTGCGCAACGCGCTTCTCGATCACCCGCCATCCGGCCAATACCACGATGGGCGTGAAGAATGACGTGAGCAGTACGAACAGCACCGAGATGCCATCCACGCCGAGGTGATAGTGAATGTTGAAACGTGCGATCCAGTTGTGCATCTCGACGAACTGCATCTCCGAGGTGTCGCGCACAAAACCGGTATACAGGGGAATCGTCACCAGAAAGCCCAGCACCGAACCAACCATGGCCAGGATGCGTGCCAGCTGGGCATTCTTGTCGTCGCCGGTGGCCAACACCAGAATACCGAACAGGATCGGCAACCAGATCGCAAC
>DHIV01000026.1:1863-17836 GCA_002403995.1 Gallionella sp. UBA4737
CAGGATCGGCAACCAGATCGCAACGCTAATGACGGGTAATCCAAAAAACATGCTGTTATTCCTTATTCAAACCAGTTCCGCACCGTCAGCAACACGAACACGCCGATGATCATGGAAAACGCATAGTGATAGATATAGCCGGACTGGAGACGCCTCAGCACCCCGGAAAATAGGCCGACCAGTTTAGCAGTACCATTCACCATCATTCCGTCGATCAGCTTTATATCGCCGAATTTCCACAGGAAGCGGCTTGTACCGCGCGCTCCGCCGGCAAAGAACCAGTCGTTGAAGCGGTCAAAATAATATTTGTTATCCAGCAGGGTGTAGATGGGATGAAAGCGCTTTTGAATCGCAGCCGGAATGTCCGGACGCTTCAAATAGAACAGCCAGGCGCTCACCACCCCCGACAAAGCGATCCACACGTAAGGTTCGCGCAGCGATTTCAAAATCATTGCCGCCGGGTCCTGAAAATCTTCGGCCAACTCTGTCATGCCAGCATGTGCAGCGGCAATGTATATGGAATCCTTGAAATAATGGCCAAACAATAGCGGTTCGATGGTGAGATAACCGATGAACACCGACGGGATCGCCAGCAAGATCAGCGGCAACGTCACTACCCATGGGGATTCGTGCGGCTTCTGTCCGGGAGCGAGACCGTGATGGTGATCCGCAGACACCTCTTCGTCAGCATGATCGCCATGGTGATCATGGTGTGTCTTGCCGAAACGTTCCTCGCCGTGGAACACCAGGAAGTACATGCGGAAAGTATAAAATGCCGTGATGAACACCCCTGCTGCCACGGCATAGTAGGCAAACCATGCGCCCGGCAGATGCGAGTACTCAACCACTTCGATGATGCTGTCCTTGGAATAGAAGCCGGAGAAGAACGGGGTGCCGATCAGCGCTAAAGAGCCGATCAGGAAAGTGATCCAGGTAACCGGCATGTATTTCCTCAGACCGCCCATATTGCGGATGTCCTGATCGTGGTGCATCGCCATGATCACGCTACCCGCGGCAAGGAACAGCAGCGACTTGAAGAAGGCATGGGTCATCAGGTGGAAGATCGCCACCGAATAAGCGGAAGCACCCAGCGCCACGGTCATATAGCCCAGTTGCGACAGCGTGGAATAAGCGATCACGCGTTTGATGTCGTTCTGGACTATGCCGAGGAAGCCCATGAACAGCGCGGTGATCGCGCCGATCACCATGACAAAGGACAGGGCGGTTTCGGACAGTTCGAACATCGGCGACATGCGCGCCACCATGAAGATACCGGCAGTCACCATGGTCGCCGCGTGGATCAGCGCGGAGATCGGGGTCGGGCCTTCCATCGAATCGGGCAGCCAGACATGCAACGGGAACTGAGCCGATTTTCCCATCGCGCCGATGAACAGCAATATGCATATCGCGGTCAGCAAATTCACCGACATGCCGGGGATCGGCGCGATGTCATTGGCGTGGCTGACCGCAGTGGCGAACACGGCGGCATAGTCCAGTGTGCCGAACACCATCAGCACCAGCGCGATGCCGAGCAGGAAGCCGAAGTCGCCGACGCGATTGACCAGGAATGCCTTGAGGTTGGCGTAAATCGCGGTTGGCCGGTCGTACCAGAAGCCAATCAGCAGGTAGGAAACCAGGCCCACCGCCTCCCAGCCGAAGAACAATTGCATGAAGTTGTTGGCCATCACCAGCATCAGCATGGAGAAGGTGAACAGCGAGATATAACTGAAGAAACGCTGGTAGCCGGGATCATCCTTCATATAGCCGATGGTGTAGATGTGCACCATCAGCGACACAAAGGTGACCACCAGCATCATGATGGCGGTGAGGCTGTCGACCAGGAAACCAACCTGGAATCTGGCTT
The DNA here is from genome assembly GCA_002403995.1 of Gallionella sp. UBA4737. Classification (GTDB taxonomy): domain Bacteria; phylum Pseudomonadota; class Gammaproteobacteria; order Burkholderiales; family Gallionellaceae; genus Gallionella. The sequence continues at coordinate 3,728 of DHIV01000026.1, forward strand.
CACCCAAGGTCAGCCAGGTATAGACCGAGCCGTTGAAGATATGGCCCTCCTGCACATCCTGGAAGATCGTCACGGAGGCAAAAAAGGAAACCGCTACCAGCGCGACAGTGATGCGATGCGACCAGGCACGGCCCAGCCACTTTCCGAACAAACCGGCGGCAAGCGCCCCGGCCAGCGGAGCCAGCGGAACCAGCAGATAAAGGCTTTGCATGCTCATCAACCTTTCAAACTGTCGAGATCATCGACATTGATGGTGTTCAGATTGCGGAACAGCACCACCAGTATCGCCAGGCCGATGGCAGCTTCGGCTGCGGCCACGGTGAGAATAAAGAATACGAAGACTTGTCCGGCGGCATCGTTCAGGTAATGCGAAAACGCCAGGAAGTTGGTATTCACCGCCAGCAGCATCATTTCGATCGCCATCAGCAGCACGATCAGATTCTTGCGGTTCAGAAAGATGCCGACCACGCTGATGGCGAACAGCACGGCACTCAGTACCAGATAATGCGACAGTGTTATCACTCTTCCCGCTCCCTATGTTTTTTTTAGTCTTTACTTTCGGATTGCATCGGAACAATCCGCAAGCGATCCGCCTTCTTGACTGAAATTTGCTCAGAGACCACCTGCGATTTGGCATCCTTGCGGCGGCGCAAGGTCAGCGCGATCGCGGCAACCATCGCCACCAGCAGGATCACCGCGGCGATCTCGAATGGATACACATAGTCGGTATAGAGCAAACGTCCCAGTTCTTTGGTGTTGCTGTAATCAACCGCATGTTTGATAGCACCCCTGCCCTTCATAGTCTCTTGCGAGCCCAGCACCCAGATCATCTCGAATGCCATCAGGCCTGCCAGCGCCGCGCCAAATGGCAGCCAGCGCCAGAAGCCTTCGCGCAGCCGTACCAGATTGATGTCCAGCATCATCACCACGAACAGGAACAGCACCATTACCGCGCCCACATACACCAGCACCAGCGTGATGGCGAGGAATTCGGCTTCGAGCATCAGCCAGATACCCGCGGAGCTGATGAACGTCAGCACCAGGAACAGCACCGCATGCACCGGGTTGCGCGCGGTGATCACGCGCAATGCCGCAAACACGATCAGCGCCGCAAACACATAAAACACGATGGTTTCAAAATTCATCAACTTGTCCTCTATCCTGCCTACCGGTACTTCGCATCCGCCGCACGGTCTTTGGCGATCTGCTCTTCGTATTTGTCGCCCATCGCCAGCAGCATGTCCTTGGTGTAATACAGGTCGCCGCGCTTTTCGCCGTGGTATTCGAACACGCGCGTTTCGACGATCGCGTCCACCGGGCAGGCCTCTTCGCAGAATCCGCAGAAGATACACTTGACCAGGTCGATGTCATATTGCGTGGTGCGGCGCGTGCCATCCTCGCGTTCGGCCACTTCGATCTTGATCGCCAGCGCCGGACAGACCGCCTCGCACAGTTTGCAGCCGATGCAGCGCTCTTCGCCATTGGCATAACGGCGCAGCGCGTGCAGCCCGCGAAACCGATAGCTCTGCGGGGTCTTTTCTTCGGGGAACTGCACGGTGATCTTGCGCGCAAAGAAATACCGCCCGGTCAGCGCCATGCCCTTGACCAGCTCGTAGAGCAGGAAGGTCTTGAAGAAATTCTTTATCCTTTGCATATTTTTCTCCTCTGGCCAACTGAACTTCTGGCCCTACCAGACCCACAGCCGGGTCTGCATCCACACCGCGATCACCACCACCCAGATGATCGTGAGCGGGATGAATACCTTCCAGCCGAGGCGCATCAATTGGTCATAGCGATAACGCGGGAAGGTCGCGCGGAACCACAGGAACAGGAACAAGATGAAAGCGACCTTGCCCAGCAGCCAGATGAAACTATCGGGCAGGAATGGCAGCGGCGACAGCCATCCGCCCAGGAACATGATCGAGGTCAGGAAGGCGATCAGGATCATGTTGGCATATTCGGCCAGGAAGAACAGCGCGAACGCCATGCCGGAATATTCCACATGGAAACCCGCGACGATCTCGGACTCGCCTTCGGCCATGTCGAACGGCGCCCGGTTGGTTTCCGCCACACCGGAGATCAGGTACACCAGGAACATCGGGAACAGCGGGATCATGTACCAGTTCAGCGCGCCCAAATTGCCCTGCTGGCCGCGCACGATGTCGCCCAGGTTCATGCTTTGCGCGACCATCAGCACGCACACCAGCGCAAAGCCCATCGCGATCTCGTAAGACACGATCTGCGCCGCCGAGCGCACCGCGCCGAGGAATGCATACTTGGAGTTGGATGCCCAGCCGGCGATGATGATGCCATACACGCCCAGCGAGGTCATTGCCAGGATATACAGCAGCCCGGCATTGACATTAGCGAGCGCCATCCCGTCGCTGAACGGAATAACTGCCCATGCCGCCAGCGACGGGGCCAATGCCATGATGGGAGCCAGCACAAACAGGAATTTGCTCGATCCGGTCGGAATGATGATTTCCTTGAGCAGCAATTTCACGCCGTCGGCGATCGGTTGCAGCAGCCCGTAATAGCCGACGCGATTCGGGCCGATACGGATCTGCATGTAGCCGATGACCTTGCGCTCAGCCAATGTCAGATAGGCGACCGTACCCATGATAGGCAATACGATCGCCAGTATCTTTACCAGCGTCCAGACCGGCAGCCAGGCCGGGCCTAGCAGGTTCTGTCCAGCCAGTTCCAGGGTTTGCAGCAATTCCATCATGCCCATTCCCCGGTGTGACCAGCGACTTGGCTGCCGTCTTTCGGGTGCCCGGCCAAAAGTTCTCCGGCGGGCAGCTTAGTCGAATGGCCAGTTGTTACTTCAATCGGCTCTACCGTGATCGTCCCGAACATCGCACCCAGCCCGGCAGTGTCCGGATGCCCCGCCGCCACGCGCGCAGTTGCAACAGGCATGCTGTCATCTGCCCGAACCATCATCCGGGCACTTGCTTTGCCCTGACTCACTTTGACCGCATCGCCGGATTTCACGCCCAGCTTGCGCAACTCGCTGCCATGCATCACCACGCTTGGCGCTGCCGCGTCGTGCGTCATTCGCAGCGAGGTTGCGCGGCGCACCACTGCATCGGCGGAGTATATCGGCACATCGCTGATGCGCTGAAATCCCCCCGGCTTCGCCTCCCCCCTTTGTAAAAGGGGGACTGAGGGGGATTGCAGTGCGACGCCGGCAATATGATTGTTCAATCGGTCGGCCACGCTTTTCCCTGACAGCACTTCATCGCGCACCGCTTCGCCGGTGTCATGATCAAAACCCGGCGCGCCCAGCAGGTTGCCCAAAACGCGCAATACTTTCCATGCCGGCCGCGCTTCTCCCAGCGGTTTGACCGCGCCCCTGAAACTTTGCACGCGGCCTTCGGTGCTGATAAACGTGCCGGAAGTTTCCGTGAACGGCGCGATAGGCAACAACACATCGGCGTACTCGGTCGCATGATGCTTGTAGGCGGACAATGCCACCACCATATCGGCGGCCTGCATCGCGCTCATCGCCTGTCGCGGATCATGCATGTCCAGCTCGGGTTCGACGTTGAGCAACACATAAGCCTTGCGCGGCGAAGCCAGCATCTGAGCGGCATTCATGCCCTGCTTGCCTGTACCGAACGGGACTGCCGCAGCCAGATAGCCGCCGACGCTGTTCGCCGCCTCGCCGAGAAACCCGAACTTCGCGCCGCATGACGCGGCGATCTGCTGCGCCAGCGCATGCAGCTGCGCTGCCTGCGGGTGCTGCTGCGCGAAATTCCCCAGCAGCACGACGACGCGCTCGCCGCTCGTCAGGCTCCCCGCAATGCCTGTAGTCTGTTTCGCGGTGACATCTTTCGCCACCTGCGACAACGTATCGGCCAAGGCATCCGGCGCAACGATGGCCTTGTTCGCCAGCGGCATCAGCAGATCGTCATCGCTGGAATGGATGATGTTGACCTGTGCGCCTTTCTTCACTGCCTGGCGTATGCGCGCAGCGAGCAGCGGATGATCCTTGCGCAGGAAACTACCGACGATCAGGAAGCGGTCTCGCGTGTTGAGCTCGGCGACCGGCATGCCCAGCCAGGGAACGCCAGCCTGCTTGCCATCGGCAGAAAAATCCGAATGGCGCAAACGGAAATCCACGTTGCCGCTGCCCAGGCCGCGCATCAGCTTTTGCAGCAAATACAATTCTTCCAGGGTGCTGTGCGGTGTCGCCAGCGCGGCGACCTGCTCAGCGCCGGCTGTGCTGCTGATCTGGCGCAGACCATTCGCCACATACTCCAGCGCGGTCTGCCAATCGACTTCGATCCACTTGCCGTCCTGCTTGAGCATCGGCCTGGTCAGGCGTTCGGGCGAATTCAGCCCTTCATAGCTGAATCTGTCCTTGTCGGATATCCAGCATTCGTTGATGGCTTCGTTCTCGATCGGCACCACGCGCATCACCTTGTTGTCCTTTACCTGCACCGCCAGATTGGAACCCAGGCCGTCATGCGGGCTGACCGACTTGCGCTGCGACAACTCCCAGTTGCGCGCGGTGTAACGGAACGGCTTGCTGGTCAGCGCGCCAACCGGGCACAGATCTATCATGTTGCCGGACAACTCCGAATCCACCGTGCTGTTCACAAAGCTCATGATCTCGGAGTGTTCACCACGGAACGCCATACCCAGCTCCATCACCCCGGCGATCTCCTGTCCGAAACGCACGCAGCGTGTACATTGAATGCAGCGGCTCATCTCTTCGGTGGAAATCAGCGCCCCGATGTCCTTGTGCATCACGATGCGCTTTGCTTCAGTGTAGCGGGAAGCGCCGCCGCCATAGCCCACCGCTTGATCCTGCAACTGGCATTCGCCGCCCTGATCGCAGATCGGGCAATCCAGCGGATGGTTGATCAGCAAAAACTCCATTACGCCCTGCTGTGCCTTGACCGCCATCTCGGAATGCGTATGCACCTTCATGCCTTCTGCAGCAGGCGTGGCACAGGCAGGCAGCGGTTTGGGTGCCTTTTCGACCTCGACCAGGCACATGCGGCAATTCGCCGCGATAGACAGTTTCTTGTGGTAGCAGAAATGCGGGATATAAACGCCGAGCTTGTTCGCCGCGTCCATCACGGTGGAACCGCGCTCGGTCTGTACCGGCCTTCCGTCAATTTCAATATTGATCATTAAGTGAACCTCAAAAACCCAGATTTCATCCCAACTGCTGTGTTGCTGAAAAAATTTCTTGCTTACATATAAACCATATGCGGCGCGGCGAAATGTTTTTCCGCGCCTTGCATTTGGGCGAACTCTGAATTTTTAGAGGTTCCCAATGCTCACATTACCCATGTCACACCAAGCAACGCTTATGTTCGATGTGATATTCGAATTCGTCCCTGAAATGCCTGAGCATGCCCTGTACCGGCCAGACCGCGGCTTCGCCCAATGCGCAGATGGTGCGCCCGGCGATGTTCTCGCCCACGCTTAACAACAGATCCATATCTTCCTTGCGCCCTTCGCCGTGTTCGATGCGATGCACGATGCGGTACAGCCAGCCGGTGCCTTCGCGGCACGGCGTGCATTGGCCGCAGGATTCCTCATAATAGAAGTAGGACAAACGTTCCAGCGCGCGCACCATGCAGGTGGTGTCATCCATCACGATCACCGCGCCGGTACCCAGCATCGAACCCGCCTTGGAAATCGAGTCATAGTCCATGTCCAGATCCATCATGACCTCGCCGGGCAGCACCGGCATCGATGAGCCGCCCGGAATGCAGGCTTTCAGTTTGCGCCCGCCGCGCATCCCGCCGGCCATTTCCAGCAATTTCCTGAACGGTGTGCCCAACGGCACTTCGAAGTTGCCGGGTTTGTTTACATGGCCGGAAACGGAGAACAGCTTGGTGCCGCCGTTGTTGGGCCGGCCCAATTGCAGAAATGCCTGGCCGCCGTTCTTGATGATGTAGGGAATGCTGGCAAAGGTCTCGGTATTGTTGATGGTGGTCGGCTTGCCGTACAGGCCGAAACTGGCAGGGAACGGCGGCTTGAAGCGCGGCTGGCCTTTTTTGCCTTCCAGGGATTCCAGCAAAGCCGTCTCTTCACCGCAGATGTAAGCGCCATAGCCCAGATGATTGTGCAGGTCGAAACAAAAGTCCGTGCCCAGGATGTTATCGCCGAGATAACCGGCGGCGCGCGCCAGTTCGCAGGCTTCTTCCATGCGCTCATAGGCCTCGAAGATTTCGCCGTGCACATAGTTATAGCCGGTCTTCACACCCATCGCATAAGCAGCGATGGTCATGCCCTCGATCAGCAGATGCGGGTTGTAACGCATGATGTCCCAGTCCTTGCAGGTGCCCGGCTCACCCTCGTCGGAATTGCAGACGATATATTTGTCGCCGGTATAATTCTTCGGCATGAAGCTCCACTTCAGACCTGTCGGGAATCCCGCACCGCCACGCCCGCGCAACGCGGACGACTTGACCTCGGCGATGATCTCATCAGGTGTCATCTTTTCGGTCAGCACCTTGCGCAATGCCTGATAGCCGCCCACCTTGAGATAATTTTCCAGCGTCCATGGCTGGTCGAAATCCATCGTGGTAAAAATGACAGGGCCGTTCATGATTTTTTCAGCGCCGCTCACGATTTATCCAGCTCCGCTAAAATTTGATCGATCTTTCCGGGTGTCAAACGGCCGCACATTTTTTTATTGTTGATGGTGAACAGCGGCGCATCGGTACACGCCCCCATGCACTCGCCCTCGCGCAAACCGAACTTCCCGTCTGCAGTCTCCTCGCCAAAATCGATGCCCAGCCTGGATTTAAGATACTCGGCGGTTTCATTGGCGCCGCCCAGTTGGCAGGACAGGTTGGTGCATACCGTGATGGTGTGCTTGCCCATCGGCTTGAGGTTATACATATGGTAAAAAGTCGCCACCTCGTACACCGCCATCTGCGGCATGCCCAGATATGACGCGATGTCCGCCATATCCTCAGTGGCGATCCAGCCCTTTTCATCCTGCACGAAACGCAATGCGGACATCACCGCAGACTGCCTTTGATCAGCAGGATACTTCTTCAACTCACGGTTGATCCTGGCTTGTATTTGTTCAGACAACATTCAGAACACCCCGATAAATTTGTTTACAGAAGCATCCATCAACGGTCTACCTCGCCGAAAACGATGTCCTGGGTGCCAATGATGGTCACCACATCCGCGATCATATGGCCGCGCGCCATTTCATCCAGCGCGCTGATGTGGGCGAAGCCCGGTGCGCGTATCTTCATGCGATAAGGCTTGTTCGCCCCGTCGGAAATGAGGTAAATGCCAAACTCTCCCTTGGGATGTTCGACGGCAGCATAAGCCTCGCCGGCAGGCACATGCATCCCTTCGGTGAACAGCTTGAAGTGGTGGATCAGTTCTTCCATGTTTTCCTTCATGGCTTCGCGCAGCGGCGGTGCGAACTTGTGGTTGTCCGTCATCACCGGGCCGGGGTTGTGGCGCAGCCAATCGATGCATTGCTGAATGATACGGTTGGACTGGCGCATTTCCTCGACACGCACCAGATAGCGATCATACGAGTCGCCTTTTGAACCGACCGGAATATCAAAGTCCATACGGTCGTATACTTCATAGGGTTGCTTCTTGCGCAAATCCCATTCCACTCCCGAGCCGCGCAGCATCGGGCCGGTGAAACCAAGAGCCAGCGCGCGTTCCGGCGTGACCACACCGATGCCCACGGTGCGCTGCTTCCAGATGCGGTTATCCGTCAGCAGGGTCTCATATTCATCCACGCACTTGGGAAAGCGGTCGGTAAAGTCTTCCAGAAAATCGAGCAGCGAACCCTGGCGGTTCTCGTTGAGCTTTTTTACCGCTGCGGCATTATGGATCTTGGAGGCCTGATATTGCGGCATGCTATCCGGCAGATCGCGATACACACCGCCAGGACGGAAATAGGAGGCATGCAAACGCGCGCCGGACGCGGCCTCGTACACATCGACCAAGTCTTCGCGCTCGCGGAAGCAATACAGGAATACGGTCATCGCACCAATATCCAGCCCGTGCGCGCCCAGCCACAGCAAGTGGTTCAGGATGCGGGTGATTTCATCGAACATCACGCGGATGTATTGGGCGCGCAACGGCACTTCGATTCCGGCCAGTTTCTCGACCGCCATCACATAAGCGTGTTCGTTGCACATCATCGAGACGTAATCCAGCCTGTCCATGTAGGGCAAGGACTGCAGAAATGTTTTGTGCTCGGCAAGTTTTTCGGTGGCGCGATGCAGCAATCCGATATGCGGATCGGCGCGCTCGATCACCTCGCCGTCCAATTCCAGCACCAGCCGCAATACCCCGTGCGCGGACGGATGCTGCGGCCCAAAATTCATTGTGTAATTTTTTATTTCCGCCATAGCCTTGCCTAATTCATTGAAACAGGGACAAGATACAAGGCACAAGAGGAAAGGAAAACCTTGAACCTTGAACCTTTTACCTTGAATCTTGTACCTTGCATCTTCATTTCAGCCATTGCCACGCTCCAAGTTACTAGCGTAATTCTCTTCGCGCACGATGCGCGGCGTTACCTCGCGCGGCTCGATCGAGACCGGCTGATACACCACACGCTGTTGTACCGGGTCATAGCGCATCTCCACATTGCCGGACAGCGGGAAATCCTTGCGGAACGGGTTGCCGACAAAACCATAGTCGGTCAGGATGCGGCGCAGATCGGGGTGTCCGGTGAACACGATGCCATACAGATCGAAGGCTTCGCGCTCATACCAGTTGGCGGACGGCCAGATATCGATCACCGATTCCAGCACCGGGAAGTCATCGTCCTCGGCAAAGATGCGCACACGGATGCGCGCGTTATGCTTCACCGAAAGCAGGTTATAGACGGTTGCAAAGCGATTGGGGTGCGCGGCTGTGTCGTCCGGGGCGATGTCAGATCTGAAGTAGGCGCCGCCTTCGGAAATATCGCTGCCATAAGTGGAGTAATCGACCCCGCACAGATCGATCAATTGCTCGAAGCGCAACTCTGCTGCATCACGCAGGCGGGCCAGCACATCCAGCATGCCGGCAGCCCTGGCCACGACGGTCAACTCTCCCAGTCTTTCTTCCACGCTGGACAGCTTGTCGCCAAGCAAATTTGTCAGATTAGTACGCAAGGTACCCAGATCAGCAGCCATAGTTCTTCCTAGCGTGCAATGGTATTGGTGCGTTTGATCTTGTTCTGCAACTGGATGATGCCAAACAGCAGAGCCTCGGCAGTCGGCGGGCAGCCCGGCACATACACATCCACCGGCACGATGCGATCACAGCCGCGCACCACCGAATAGGAATAGTGATAATAGCCGCCGCCATTCGCACAGGAACCCATCGAGATTACCCAGCGCGGCTCGGCCATCTGGTCGTAGACCTTGCGCAAGGCGGGAGCCATCTTGTTGCACAGTGTTCCGGCCACGATCATCACATCCGATTGACGCGGACTGGGACGGAACACCACGCCGAAGCGATCGAGATCATAACGTGCCGCGCCGGCATGCATCATTTCCACCGCGCAACACGCCAAACCGAAAGTCATCGGCCACAGCGAGCCGGTGCGCGTGTAATTGATGATAGTGTCGAGTGTCGTAGTAACGACACCTTTTTCCAGAACGCCCTCAATGCCCATGACCGACCTCCAGCAAACCATGACCCGGCGAATTTATACCGCCCGGCAGCAACCGAACACGGACAACATGCACGGGCGATCGCATCCCCGCTGCGCGGGGCCCCTGCTCACTGCTTGCCGCCGCCTCCGATAGCCTTGGCGAAATTTCCAAAAACATCGTGTCGGCGCCCAGCGGCACTCGCGGACGGTCACATCCCCGCTGCGCGGGGCCCCTGCTCCCTGCTCGTGCTGCTACTCCCATTCCAGCGCCCCTTTCATCCATTCGTAGATAAAGCCCACCACCAGGATGGCCAGAAAGATCATCATGGAGACGAAGCCGAAGGTACCGATCTCCTTGAGCACGATCGCCCAGGGAAATAGAAAGGCAATTTCAAGATCAAAGAGTATGAACAGGATGGCAACGAGGTAATAACGCACATCGAATTTCATGCGCGCGTCTTCAAAAGCCTCAAAACCACACTCATAAGGAGACAATTTTTTGCTGTCCGGCCGGTTGGGAGCCACCAGCTTGCCCAGTATTACGGGAACTACGCCCATCGCGATACCGACACAGATGAACAGCAGCACCGGAAAATAATTTTCCAACATTGGAACCTCTCCCCCTCTGCGAATGATTCATGAGCTAATTCAGAATTATTTATTATTATTCGTCTTATCCTGCTGACACGCCTGAGTGCCAGTATATCCTTGGTGCGGATGGGGAGACTCGAACTCCCACGCCCTTGCGGGCACAAGCACCTCAAGCTTGCGTGTCTACCAATTCCACCACAACCGCAATATTGCTACAAATTATTTTGGAATATCCCTGGACTTCGAGTCGTCGACGGGGCTAGTTTCTGCCGGACTGGCCGCAGGCGCGACTGGAACCGTTTGTGTGGTAGCCGGATTCACCTTGTCCATTACCCCTTCTTGCTGCGCGGGATGGGAATAGATATATGTCAGCGACAAGCTGGTAATAAAGAACAGCGTCGCGGCAACTGCCGTGCTGCGGCTGAGAAAATTTGCGGAACCGCTGGAACCGAACAGACTGCCTGCCGAACCCGTGCCAAACGCTGCGCCCATGTCAGCTCCTTTGCCATGTTGCATCAACACCAGACCGATCAACACCACTGCCGTCAAAACGTGTACAACCCAAACTAATGTTTCCACTCACTGCTCCCACACTACACCACTGACAAAATCAAATCCGCCCAGGACGAAAAACCTTATGATGAAACAACTAGCCATTCCATTAGGCTGTCAAAATACAACAGCCAAGTGGCTGGTTATGTCCGGGCACCCGCACTACATATCGCCAAAAACTCATCGGCCACCAGAGAGGCGCCGCCAATCAGGCCGCCGTCAATATCCGGCATTGCGAACAATTCCGCCGCATTGTTCGCCTTCACGCTGCCGCCGTAGAGTATACACAATCCGGACGCGATTTTACCATCATGAGATGCAACGCGCTGCCTTATAAACGCATGTACCGCCTGTGCTTGCGCAGAAGTCGCGGTTTTGCCGGTGCCGATCGCCCATACCGGCTCGTAAGCCACTACCGCGTTGCGCAAAGCCTGCACACCGCCCAACTGGATCAGCGCATCCAATTGTTCGGAAACCACCTGCTCGGTCACTCCGCTTTCGCGCTGCTGCAGCGATTCGCCGACACACAGAATAGGAATCAACCCTGCCTTTTGTGCGGTCAAAAATTTCTCTGCCACCAGATGGCTGCTCTCGCCATAATAAGCTCGCCGCTCCGAGTGCCCGACGATCACATGGCTACAGCCGAAATCGCGCAACATCGCAGCCGACACCTCGCCGGTATATGCGCCCTTGTCCAGCTGATGCACATTCTGCGCGCCCCACTTGACTGAGCTGCCGGACAGTTTTTGTTGCGCCTGGGCCAAATAAGGGAACGGCACACAAACCGCGCAGTCGACACCAGGCATCGCCACCACCCCGCTGCGCACTGCATCCAGCAATTCGGCGTTTTGAGCAAGGCCGCCATGCATCTTCCAATTTCCAGCAACCAATTTGCGACGCATCGTTATCAATCCGCTTGGCATCAAAGCGCGCAATGCTACCTGCGAACACTCGGGTGGTCAATGAAACAAACCTGAAACAAAATGGGGCATTCGCTTAAAGCCAGAGCAGGTGCACGCTGCGATGTGGCAGAATGAGCCTTGCAGAAATCCCCGCCGATGAGGCCTATGGCAAGCCTGTACCGTGATGAACTGCCCGGCATTGTATTCGAAGAACCGGAAAGGTTTGAGCCTGATGCCGAGAATGCCGGCATCGAGATATTCGACACTGCTTACCTTGGACAAACGCGGATTTAATATATAATCAATACATCTTAATGTCCGTTCGTGGCCGTACCAGCCGCAAAGCTCAACCAAGTTGAAAAACTCGGTGAAGAGCATTCGGACAGGCCTGGAATCGGCGGGCATGTAAAACTGGGAAAATCAGATGGAAATTTTGAGCCGGATGCCCGGTGCGGCAATCGCGCCCGTTACAGGATTTCAATACCCCGTTAACCCGGAAAGGTAGGAAATGCGTTTAACCATGTACACCGATTATTCACTGCGCGTCCTGATTTATCTTGCCAACCGGGAAGATGAAACCGTGACCATCACCGAACTGGCCGACTTTTACAAGATTTCGCGCAACCATCTGGTAAAAGTGGTGCACAACCTGGGACTCAACGGCTATATCCTGACAACCAGGGGAAGACATGGGGGAATCAAACTCGCCCGCACCGCTATAGAAATCCAGGTCGGGGAGGTGGTACGATCAACCGAACCTGATTTTGATTTGCTTGAATGTTTCAATCCCGCCACGGATCAGTGCGTGATTACCCGCTCTTGCAGCCTGAAATCCGTGCTGTTCAACGCGCAAAAAGGCTTTCTGGGCGTTCTCGACAATTACACGCTGGCGGACATCGCCAAGGGCTCCAGGAAGGCATTTGCTTCATTCAAATCCATTCCGATCGTACCCAGCTGATGATGGCTCCGAAAACAAGCCCGGAGGTGGACTATGGCCAGCTTGCGGCCTAAGCAGCCTGCACCGGAATCTGGTTGCGTTGCGCGATGATGCGGTTATGCTCGTCCACATAGACGAGTAGCGGGTGATATTTCTGCAACTCCAGTTCGGAATACATCGCATAGCTGGCAATGATGAGAAGATCGCCCGGATTGGCCTTATGCGCTGCCGCGCCATTCACGGAGATCACGCCGGAACCGCGTTGCGCGCGGATGGCGTAAGTCGTGAAACGCTCGCCATTGGTGATGTTGTAAATATCGATCTGCTGGTATTCCCTGATGTCGGCCGCATCCAGCAAATCCTCGTCGATCGCGCAGGAGCCCTCGTAATGCAACTCGGAGTGCGTGACATGCACCCGGTGCAACTTGGCTTTAAGCATGATTCTTTGCATGGGACACTTCCCTTTCAGACGGGCGCGGATTATATAACAATCAACCTGCAAGACAAACTTCTACATTATCCAGCAAGCGGGTATTGCCCAATTTTGCCGCCGCTAGCACCACTAGATCACGTTGGGCCAGATCGCCCTGCATGACCCTGGGTTGCAACAGATCGGACTGGTTGCGCACTGCCACATAATCCACAGCCCAGCCTCTTGCCGACAATGCTTCGACTGCCTGTTTCTGCAATCGTTCAAAGTTGCGTTCGCCCTGCAAGATGGCTGACCGTATACCTTGCAGAGTCCGATACAGAAAAATCGCCTCGCCGCGTTCTGCCGCGCTCAAATACTGGTTGCGCGAACTCAGCGCCAGTCCGTCCGCAGCGCGCACCGTCTCCCCGCCGACAATGCGCACCGGCAGATTCAGTTGCGCGACCATCTGGCGGATGATGTGCAGTTGCTGGTAGTCCTTCTTGCCGAACAGCGCGACCTGCGGCTGCACGATGTTCAGCAGCTTCAGCACCACCGTCGCCATGCCGCGAAAATGTCCGGGACGCGCCGCGCCATCCAGTTCATTGGCAATCGGTGGCGGCTCGACAAACACGGTCTGGCTTGTAGGATACATTTCGTTCACCGCAGGTGCGAACACCACGTCCGCCAATCCTTGCAGCTTGGCGCAATCCGTTTCCAGCGTGCGCGGATACTTGTCGAAATCCTCGTTCGGCCCGAATTGCAGCGGGTTGACGAAGATGCTCGCCACGACGCACGTGCCGTGCTCGCGCGCAAGGCGCATCAGGTTGAGATGGCCTTCGTGCAGATTGCCCATGGTTGGGACGAAGGCGATAGCACGTTCGTCAGCCAGTCGTGCGCGCAGTTCGGCGATGGTGGAAATGATTTGCATTAAACGATACCCAAAAAACATCCTTAACAATATGATCGATCAGCTTCGTCCCCGAGGTCTCTTAAAAGGCCGTTCGCCCTGAGCCTGTCGAAGGGTCGCCGCGAAGCGGCTGGCGCTCTTTGATGTAAGCAAAAACCAAAAACAAAACCGCCGGTGGTAGACCGGCAGCTAGTCACTTTTTCTTGC
>DHIV01000051.1:0-20199 GCA_002403995.1 Gallionella sp. UBA4737
TTGTCATAATCCCGTACGCAAAAACATTCCGCCAAGCATTCCTAATTCGGGCGGCTCCTAAATTTCGGGCTGTTCAGGGCCAGCTCATCAAACCGGGACGATTATAATGGATATCACCGAACTGCTTGCTTTTAGCGTCAAAAACAAAGCATCCGACTTGCATCTTTCAGCCGGCCTGCCACCGATGATCCGGGTGCATGGCGATATACGCAGGATCAACCTGCCGGCGCTGGAGCACAAGGAAGTGCATGCGCTGGTGTATGACATCATGAACGACGTGCAGCGCAAGGCTTATGAGGAGAACAAGGAGATCGACTTCTCCTTCGAGGTGCCCGGCCTGGCACGTTTTCGCGTCAACGCTTTTGTCCATAACCGCGGTGCGGGTGCGGTCATGCGCACCATCCCTTCCAAGATACTGTCGCTGGAAGACCTGAAGTGCCCGAAGATCTTCGAATCCATTTCCGATTATCCGCGCGGGATGGTGCTGGTCACGGGACCGACCGGCTCGGGGAAATCCACCACGCTGGCGGCGATGGTCAACCATCGCAACGAGAATGAATTGGGCCACATCCTGACCGTCGAAGACCCGATCGAGTTCGTGCATGAAAGCAAGAAGTGTCTGATCAACCAGCGCGAGGTCGGCCCGCATACCCTGTCTTTCCAGAATGCCCTGCGCAGCGCGCTGCGTGAAGATCCGGACGTGATCCTGGTGGGCGAGATGCGCGACCTGGAGACCATACGGCTGGCCATGTCTGCGGCGGAAACCGGCCACCTGGTGTTTGGCACGCTGCATACCAGCTCGGCGGCAAAGACAATAGACCGTATCATCGACGTGTTCCCGGCGGACGAAAAGGAAATGGTGCGCGCGATGTTGTCCGAATCGCTGCGCGCGGTGATCTCGCAAGCCCTGCTCAAGACCAAGGACGGGTCGGGGCGGGTGGCGGCGCATGAGATCATGATCTGCACACCGGCGATCCGCAACCTGATCCGCGAAGCCAAAGTGCCGCAAATGTATTCCGCCATCCAGACCGGCCAGAATATCGGGATGCAGACGCTGGACCAATGCCTGGCCACGCTCATCAAGGAAAACAAGATCACTGCTGCGGAAGCGCGCACCAAGGCCGCCAACAAGGACTCGTTCCCGGGTTAATCACAGTCTTCACATCAGGAGTATTCATGGAAAGAGACCAAGCCACCGAACTGATACATAACCTGCTGCGCGGCATGATCAGTAAAAAAGCCTCCGACTTGTTCATCACAACGGGTTTCCCGCCGGCTTTCAAGGTGGACGGTAAAATGACCCCGGTTTCCAACCAGATTCTCACCATGCAGCACACGCAGGAACTGGCGCGCAGCATCATGAACGACCGCCAGGCAGCAGAATTCGAAGCGACCCACGAGTGCAACTTTGCGATCAGTCCGCACGGCATCGGCCGGTTCCGTGTCAATGTGTTCTTGCAGCAACAGCGCGTCGGCATGGTGTTGCGTACCATCACAACCAAGATTCCGGATCTTGATCAGCTGGGCATGCCCCCGGTGCTCAAGGATATCGTGATGACCAAGCGCGGCCTGGTGATCGTGGTCGGCGGAACCGGTTCCGGCAAGTCGACCACGCTGGCCGGGATGCTGGGTCACCGCAACAAGAACAGTTACGGACACATCATCACGATCGAAGATCCGGTGGAGTATGTGCATGAGCATATCAACTGCCTGATCACGCACCGCGAGGTCGGCGTGGATACCGAGTCATGGCACAACGCGCTGAAGAACACCCTGCGCCAGGCACCGGATGTGATCCTGATCGGCGAGATCCGCGACCGCGAAACCATGGAATACGCCGTTGCTTTTGCCGAAACCGGACACTTGTGCCTGGCCACGCTGCACGCCAACAGCGCCAACCAGGCGCTGGACCGCATCATCAACTTCTTCCCGGAAGAGCGCCGCACGCAGCTGCTGATGGATTTGTCGCTTAACGTCAAGGCATTCATTTCGCAACGCCTGATCCCGAATAAACATGGAACCGGGCGTGCCGCCGCAGTTGAAATCATGCTCAACTCACCGTTGATCGCAGACCTGATCTTCAAGGGCGAAGTGAATCAGATCAAGGGTGTGATGTCTCAATCGCGCGAACTGGGCATGGAGACTTTCGATGGCGCGTTGTTCAGCTTGTTTGAATCAGACACGATCAGCTATGAGGAAGCATTGAAGAACGCAGACTCGGTCAATGATTTGCGGCTGCGCATCAAACTGGAAAGCAAGCTGACGGCGGACCGGGATTTGATGAGCGGTACCGAAAACATGAAGATTACTTAATTTTTAGAGGCTCCCTCGACTAAACTCCATGCGGGCTACCTGTCTTGGGCCGATTACTCCCCGGCACGATCTTGTATTCCAGCAGACGGCATTCGATCGCGCCGTTGAACAACGGGGTGCGCTTCGACGGAGACAAGCGCATCAGCTTCAGGATGGCCTTGTCGGCGGTGAACAGATAAGCCGTCCATCCGCCGAATTTCTTTTTCAATGCGTCACCCAGTTTCGGGTATAGCTCGGCCAATTCGTCCAGCTCACCCATGCGCTCGCCGTAGGGCAGGTTCGCCACCAGCATGCCATGCTCTGCGGGAGCGGAGATCTCCAGCACGTTGGCTTGCTTGAGTTCCACGCATTCCGACAGTCCGGCTTCTTCCAGATTGCGCGATGCGGCTTTCAGCGCATCGCCATAAAGATCGCTGCCGTAAAGCTCCAATGGCTTGGCCGGCAGTTGTGCGGCGATCGCCTGCTCGCGCATCTCGCCCCACAGCGCTGCATCGAAATTCTTCAGCTTCTCGAATGCGAAGCTGCGCGCGATACCGGGCTGGATGTTGAGCGACATCTGCGCCGCTTCGATCAGGAACGTGCCGCTGCCGCACATCGGGTCGAGCAGCGGCGTGCCGGGTTGCCAGTTCATCAAACGCAAAATGCCCGCCGCGAGATTTTCGCGCAGCGGCGCGATGTTGGTGTGCTGGCGTACGCCGCGCTTGAACAGCGCGTCGCCGGAGGTGTCCAGATACAGCATCAGCTTGTCGTCCTCGATGAACACGTGGATGCGCACGTCCGGGCCCAGCGTGTCCACGCTGGGACGCTCGTTGCAGTGGGCGCGGAAGCGATCGCACACCGCATCCTTGACCAGCAGCGTGATGAACTCCAGGCTTTTCAGCGGACAGCGTATCGCGGTGGTATTCACGCGGATGGTATGGGTGACATCGAACCAGCGCTGCCATTGCAATTCGAACGCAGCCTGATAAATATCCTGCTCGGTGCGGTATCGCGTTTCCTTGACGCGCCACAGGATGCGGCTGGCGATGCGGCTTTCCAGATTGGCGCGATAGCACAGCGCCCAGCCGCCGGAGAAATGCACACCACCTTCGGTGCTGCGCACGTTCTGCGCGCCGAACGTTTCAAGATCGTTATGGAGTATGGCTTCAAGGCCACGCGGGCAGGGGGCGAAAAAATCAGGCATAAATTATTTATGGATTAAACATGCATTTTTGTAGGGCGGGTTGTACCCGCCAGATATTGCTGTCGGGCGGGCTTTGCATAGCCATTCGGCTAAGTAACCCAAAGGCTTTGCATAGCCATCTGACTAAGTTGGCAAACTACGCCAACATAAGTCATTGGTTAACGGTGGCATAAGCCGCTGGTTAAGCCCGACCTACGAATTATTGTACCTTTGAACTGGAATCAGAAGGGCTTTACGGTGACTAGAATGACGACGGCCACCAGAACAAGTACCGGGATCTCGTTGAACCAGCGGTAAAAGATATGGCTGCGTGTGTTCCGGTCAGCGGCGAATTGTTTGACCAGCACACCGCAATAATAGTGATAAACGATCAGCATCAGCACCAATAAAAGTTTGGCGTACAGCCAGCCTCCGGTAATGCCGTACCCCAGCCACAACCACAGACCGAAAGCCAATGCCAGCCAGGCGATCGGCGTGACGAAGCGATACAGTTTGCTTTCCATCAGCTTCAGCCGCGCAATTTCGGCAGGCTCGGTCGCCATCGCGTGATTCACGAAAATACGTGGCAGATAAAATAAGCCGGCGAACCAGCTAACCACAAAAATGATATGGAACGCTTTAACCCACAACATGACAATTCCTTATTGAGACAACCAGCCTGCGCCAACATTTTTCTATTGGGACAACCTTTTCCGGAACAGCACCAGTGACACATAAAACCCGAATACGGTGTAGCCTAGCAACACCACCACATGCAGCAACAGTCCGGGCGGCAATATACCATTCATTAACGGTCTGGCGATGTCCACCGCGTGTGATAACGGCAACATGGCGGACACGGATTGCAGCAACGCGGGCAGTTGCACGACCGGGAAAAACACGCCGGACAAGAACATCATCGGTGTGATCACCAGCGTGAAGTAGTACATGAAAAAGCTGTAACCGGGCGCCAGCGCGGTCATGATCAAACCGAGCGAAGCAAAGCACAGTCCCACCAGCAGCGCCAGCGGGATCAGCCATAGCGACAGCACGGAATGCGACAGCCCCATCGCCCATATCACCACCAGCACCGCCAAACCGGACAGCAAGCTTTTGCTCGCCGCCCAGAGGATCTCCGACAGCACGATGTCATCAAGCGTGACCGGCGTATTGAGTATGGCTTCCCAGGTGCGCTGCTCATGCATGCGCGCAAAGCAGGAGTAGAGCGCCTCGAAGGTGGCGCTGTTCATGGTGCTGTAGCACACCGTACCCGCGGCGAGGAATACCAGATAAGTGGTGCCGCCCATCTCCGGCAACAGGCTGCCGAGGCCCAGTCCCAGCCCCAGCATGTAGATCAGCGGGTCGGCCAGATGCCCCAGGATGGAGGTGGCCGCCATTTTTTTCCAGACCAGAAAGTGACGCCGCCAGATCGGGACGAACCTGAGGCTGAGTCTCGGCAGGGCAAAGAAGTGCCGCTTCATTCGCGCATCTCCCGCCCGGTCAGTTTCAAAAACACATCCTCCAGATTCGCGGGGCGGTGCAGGTAACGCAGCGTAGCATGGCCGTTCAGGTGTGTCAGCAGCGGCTGGGCATCAGCTACATAACAGAACGCGGTCTCGCCGCTCACCTCGAAACGCACTGAAAACTGAGCCGCGTGTTGATGCGCCCACTCCGTCACCTGTTCGCCGAACACCTCCACCACCTGCGGCTCGATGTGCTGATGGATCAGGGCTCGCGGTGTGTCCTGGGCAATCATGCGCCCCTCATCGAGAACGGCAAGGCGGTGGCACAGGCGTTCGGCCTCATCCATGAAATGCGTGGTCAGCAACAGTGTTTTTCCCTGCGCGGTGAGTTCGCGCAAACGCTGCCAGATGAGATGGCGCGCCTGCGGATCGAGACCGGTGGTTGGCTCATCCAGAAAAATGATGTCCGGATCATTCACCAAAGCGCGTGCCAGTGTCAGGCGCCGTTTCATGCCGCCGGATAGCGTGGGGATTTTCGCGTCGCGCTTGTGCGTCAGATTGGCGAATGCCAGCAACATCGGAATGCGCGCTTCGATTTCGGCATCCTGCATGCCAAAATAGCGGCCATACACCAGCAGATTCTCTGTCACGGTGAAATCGGGGTCGAGATTGTCCAGCTGCGGCACGACCCCGACGCGCAACCGGGCGGCACGCGCCTGTCGCGGCACGGCATGACCAAGCAAGCTCAGCTCACCGGCGTCCGGCTCGATCAGGCCGAGCAGCAAACGCAGCGTGGTGGTCTTGCCCGCGCCATTCGGCCCCAGCAAGCCGAAACATTCACCGCGTTGTATGGACAGATTCAGCCCGTCCACCACCACTTGGTTGCCGTAACATTTGCGCAGGTTGCGCGCGCTCAATATTGCGTTCATAAAGGTTGCCCGCTGAAGGCATGCAGCACGACCTGCTTGAGCTGGTTCAGCCGCCCGTGAAAAAAGTGGCCCGCCTCCGGCAGCACCACGATGGGCAGATGCAGCGGACGAGCCCAGTGCAGCACATCGGCCAGCGGCACGACCTCATCCAACTCGCCATGCACCAGCAGCGTGTCGTGCCGCACCGGCGGCATCGCGAAGCGACCTACTGCGGGCGCGATCAGCACCAGCCGGTGCGGATGCGGGTGCAAATGCTGCGCGGCGCGCGCCTGCACATAGCCGCCGAAAGAAAAACCGGACAGGATCAGCGGCAAATCGCCATGCTCCTGTTGCGCATGGCGCACGATAGACAGCACATCTTCCACTTCGCCGTTGCCGCTGTCGAATGTGCCTTCGCTGTTACCCACGCCGCGAAAGTTGAAACGCAGTGCGGCGAAGCCAAGCTCCACAAAAGTCTTCGCCAAGGTTGTCACGACCTTGTTATCCATCGTGCCGCCCTGCGTGGGCAGCGGGTGCGCCACCACCGCGATCGCGCGCGGCGACTCGTCTGGCAGGTGGGTGATGCCTTCGAGGTTGCCGGCTGTGCCGGTGATGGAGAAATTTTTCAGGGTAGGCATTTAAGTCGGGTTATTGCAATCTGCTGGATAGGTTCAAGAGTTGATGTGGCATGAGTGGCTGTTTTCGACACATTGCTGCCCTTCACTTTTGCCAACAGCGGACGATCAGGCCAGGCGGATAGCTTTGAGCAGCTTAAAGGTCAATATTATTTATGGGCAAGTCATTATTCGCAGTCTACCGTTGGTGAGTGAAAACATGAATTTGTCAGACTGCCGATCGCATCCGCTCCAGCAGGTTTTGGGTAATCCGCTGGCATCGCGCGTCGGGCCCGCGCAGTCCCGGATAACGCGACTGGCGCACATAACCAGGAGGCGCGGCCACGCCATCGGCCCACCAGAAGGTGGAGGCGTTGTAGACAAAGTTGCCCTTCGGTCCGGGATAAATCGTCGCGGTGTAGATACCGTCATTCGGTCTTCCCAATGGATCATGTGTCGGGCCGGTGGCGACAATCTCCAGCCCGGGGATTGCCGCAGGATCGCCGTTCCATTCCGGGCCGACCAGGCCGGGGATGCCATCGCCTTTGCTCATGCCGGTGCCTTCGAACAGCCAGTGTTGTGGTTGCGCGCAAATCCAGTCCGCGCCTCCGGTCACCTCACCGGTGCTTTGCGCGCCGACTAGTTCGTTGGCATAAGGCCGATCATGGGGCATCGATTCAATCGCGCCAAATTCACGCGTGCCCCCCGGTGGGCCGAAGACGCCGACACGACCAAAAGTGCGATTCGGCTGGCCGCCAGAATCGGATGAAAAGAGGATACGCCCGAAGCTGGTGTTGGCTGAAAGGAACGCCACATTCAGTCCTGAGTCGATGGCGCTTTTCAAGTGGTTGAACATCTCGATGGAGTAATACTCGTCGTGGCCGACGGATAGAAATCCCTTCGCGCGCAACAAGCCTTTCGGATCGCCGTGAGAATCGAGGCTCGAGATATAGGTTACGTCGTAGCCGTGCTGTTCCATCCAGTAGGCCAGCGGATATTCCCAGAGAAACCATTCGCCGGAACCGGTCGAGAGCGGCGCATCGATGGAGCCGTTCTTTGCAAGGATCAGCAGGCTCTTCCCATAAGGCCGGTTGAAACTCACGTCCACATTCGGCCCCCAATACCAATTGGATTTTCCGTTGTCGTAGAGGGAAAACCGGCTTGGCCAGCGATTGTAAGCCTGCCAGGTAGGGTCCGAACACTGAAAGATAAAGTCGGCGCGGCGATCATCGCGCACGATGAAGATGACGTAGCTCTGCAAGCCCTCGCGCTCGGCGGTGAGCTTGCCCAGGTACACGCCGCTGAGCCAGTCGCCCGGAATGGTGATCTCTGTACACGGCTGCCATTGGCAATCGCGCACGCGGTTTTCGCCGATCGGCGGATATGCTTGAGCCGTTCCCTGGAACGGCCCCAGGCTCAAGACGTGACGCCCGCCTGTGCCGCCGTAGTATCCCATTCGATAAAGATCCAGCGTGAACGCCGAAACCGGGTTGGTGCTGACGAAAAAAGAGATTTTTTCGCCGGATCGAACGCTCGTTCGGGAACAATATCCCTCGATCCACGGGCAATTAACCTGGGTCGTTGGGTCGATGCGCGTGTTGGTCAGCATCCAGTCACTCGTGCCGGGTTTCTCGTTCTCGCGGCGGATCGACACGCTTTCGCCAAAAATGGATTTATTCATGACGCCACAACTGGAAAGCAGGGGCACCGCACCAAGGCTGGCTGCACCCTTGAGAAAATCGCGGCGGCTAATGGTCGATGGCTTATCTTTCTTCATGAGCAAAATAATTACCTGTTGTCGCCCGGCGCCTTTATCGTCATGCTCACCATGAATTAATTCACAGTCAGTTTGATCTTTGGTCGGTACAAGCTTGGGCCCCGAACAAAGCTGGTCGGGGAAGCAGGATGAATATTACCTCTTTTCGTAATATTAATTATATTGGCACAAAACAGTCCTGGCGTTCATCTATCGCTCGCCACCAGCATGTGGGTCCGGATTGCTTAGATTTTCAGCCGCTCAACCACACGCCCATTTTTCAAATGCTCTTCGATGATCTCGTCGAGGTCCTTCTCATCCACATAGGTGTACCAGGTGCCTTCCGGGTAGACCACGATGACCGGACCTTCGTCGCAACGATCCAGGCATCCGGCAGAGTTGATGCGGATTTTATTCAAGCTGTTGGAGATGCCCAGTGCCTTGACCTTGTTCTTCACATAGTCGCGCGCCTGTTGCGCGCGGTGGTCGTTGCAGCAGGCGCTGCCGTCTTCGCGTTGATTAGTGCAGAAAAAAACATGCTTGTCGAAAAAGCTCATGGCTGACCAGGAAAAATGGTGACGCTTGAAATGAAAGATGCGGGATTATACTTTCCTAATACGCCACAGTTGAAAGATTAGCAACAAAGGGAAAACTAAAGTGATGGTCTGCGCCAAGCCGTTGTAATTGAGCAGATGCCCATAATGCCAGTGATAGATGGACATCGCGGCTGAAGGAGTGTTGTCATCAAATATAAAATTCACGATGGCAAAGTAGCATACAGCAGCTGCAGCGCCGAAACCGAACGTTACACGGCGCGGCAGCCGCGACGCCGCGATCAAAAGCAATATTCCCAGCAACATACCCAGTATTGCCTCGCTATTGATCCATAACAATAATGCCCAGGATTTCAGCAGCAACGCGGCCGTAATGAACTTTGCCAATGCCACGACACTCAATATCACCAATAACATCGTGAAGATATTTCGCGGGTCGTGCAGCAAAGTAAGTATCAAAGCACCCAACATCAGCAAATTCAGTGTGACAGCACTGCTTTCCCATCCATTGAACGGAGCGGGCGGCAGCGTCACAAATGGCTGGCGCGCCACTTCGCTGATGAACACGTTGCCGAGCATCGGCAAGGAGGGGTTGATCTGGCCGAACATCCACAGCGCGAGCAAGGCCAGACCAAAATCCATCTCGTGTCCATGCAGGAACAAATCGCTGCGCCAGCGTGTCAGGCGCGAAAAAAGCCAGGTCCACGAAACCATGCTCACCGCCAGTAATGCGCCTAACAACGCCCCGGCACTGTTGGCCAGCAAATCCAGATTGGAGCTGGTGCGCGTCGGCAAATACATTTGCAGGTACTCCATGCTTGCAGACAGCGCCATGCCCGCACACAATCCGAGAATTACGCTCGCCAGCGCGCCGAAACGTTCACGTAACACCAGGCCAACCAGTAATCCGAATGGCAGATAGGACAGCAAGTTGATGACTGCATCGAATGCGGTATAGGTAAGCTGAAAAGGTGCCCGCAGCACTTCGATAAAATCCAGACCCTGCTCACGCCAGCCAGAAAATGGCGACAGGCTCCCATACACGATGAACAGTGTATAGCCGATAGCCAGCCAGGCTCTAAGCCGCATGCGGGTTTCGGTGATGGAAGGACCTTTCATGATTTGTACCGGTCTGGTCGCATTGACTATGGTCGCGCAAGTTTAACCTATTCGGCAGCTTTGCCAGGATGCAAAGTCATACGGACATATTCTGTTTTGCGGAAAAGCAAACAGCATTTATTCTTGATAGATTTACTCGTGTAATTTTAATGTATCGCCAAAAAGGAGTAGATTGTGCGCATCAGATTTTCCACTATAAGGAGGCCGCTGTGAAAACTCGTTATCTCGTTGCAATGATCGCTGCACTGTCTGTTTCCGCTACTGCGTTTGCCGCGGGCGATGGCGAAGCCCTGTTCAATAAAAGCAAATGCAATACGTGCCACAAGCCGGATGCCAAGAGTGTCGGCCCATCACTGAAAGCCATGTCCGCGAAGTACGCGGAGGACAAGGATGCTCCGGCCAAGCTGGAAGCGAAGGTGCGCGCAGGCGGAGCGGGCGTATGGGGGACGGTTGCCATGCCGAAGATACCTGCCAGTACGGTCAGCGATGAAGACGTCAAAGTTATCGTGGCGTGGATGCTGACACACAAGTAGATTCCCCCTCTGTAGCAGCGATAAGGCCAACCCTGGTGTTGGCCTTTTTGTCGGGTGCATTTCCTGGCGTCTGGCCGCATGCCTGCATAATCAGTTACCTCCCGAGATGTTAAACCCAAGGTGAAGTCCCGGGCCGCTGACAGGGTATAATTGCACCACTTTTTTCGCTTCACCCCCAATGAACATCCTTTACGAAGAAGACGGCAGTTTCAAGGTCGGTAGTATCATGGCCGACAACACCACATCGCTCCAGATCGAAAGCCTGTCCGGCAAGCGCAGCAAGGTCAAGGCGGCCAATGTGATGCTGCGCTTCACCCAGCCCGCGCTGGCCGAATTCATGGCACAGGCCGAAGCGCTTGCGGAAACCATCGATGTGGAATTTCTGTGGGAATGCTGCCCGCCTGAAGAGTTCGGTTCGGAGCAGATCGCCGCCGAATATTTCGGCCACACGCCGAGTGCGCTGGAAGCCGCCGCGGCGCTGATCCGCCTGCATGGCGCACCGATCTATTTTCATAAAAAAGGCAAGGGCCGCTATCGCGCAGCGCCCCCGGAAGTGCTCAAGGCCGCGCTGGCCGGGGCAGAGAAGAAGCGCCAGCAACTGGCGCTGCAGGCGAGCATGACCGAACAGCTCACCCGCTATGAATTGCCCGCCGGGTTCGCCGAACATCTCCCGTATCTGCTCTACAAGCCGGACCGCAACACCATCGAGGTCAAGGCGCTGGAGGCAGCCTGCGCCGCGACGCACCTTTCCGCCGCGCACCTGTTGCATCGTTGCGGCGCGCTCCCATCTACGCATGATTACCATCTGCAAAGATTCCTGTTTGAGCATTTCCCCAAGGGCACCGGCTTTCCGCTTGTCGAATTGAGCACATGGGACGAATTGCCGCTGGCGAGCGTGAATGCCTTCAGTATCGACGATGCGACCACCACGGAGATCGATGATGCGTTCTCGGTGGAAAAACTGGCCAACGGAAACTGGCGTATCGGTGTGCATATCGCCGTACCCACGCTGGGACTGCCGCGCGACTCGGATGGCGACAAGATCGCCGCACAGCGCCTTTCTACCGTATATATGCCCGGATCGAAGATCACCATGCTGCCGGACAGCGTGGTGCAGGCTTTCACGCTGTGCGCGGATCGCGTTTGCCCCGCGCTGTCGATGTATAACGAAATAGACGGCGAAACGCTGGCGATACTGGGTCACGAAAGCCGCGTCGAGCGCATCCACATCGCGGCGAATCTGCGCCATGACACGCTGGAGCCGCTGTTCAACGAAGAGACGCTGGCAGCCGGCAAGCTCGATTACCCTTATGCGAACGAATTGGCGCTGTTGTGGAAGCTGGTGCAAAAGATGGAGGCGGCGCGCGGCAAACCTGCCGACAACAGCGCGCAGCAAATGGATTACAACTTCCACATCGAGAACGGCGGAGTCAACGAAAACAGCCGGGTCAGCATCACGCAACGGCGGCGCGGCTCGCCTATCGACAAGGTGGTTTCCGAGCTGATGATTCTGGTGAACAGCGAATGGGGCAAGCACCTTGCCGAGCATGGTTTCGCCGGCATCTATCGCACCCAGCAAAACGGCAAGGTGAAAATGAGCACGGTCGCCGCACCGCACCAGGGCCTGGGCGTGGCGCAATACATGTGGTCGAGCTCGCCGCTGCGCCGCTATGTGGACATGGTCAACCAGCGCCAGATCATCGCGATGTTGCGCGACGAAGAGCCTGCTTATCCGAAAAACGACCCTGCGCTGTACACCACGTTGCAAAACTTCGATACCATGTACGGTATCTATAACGAATTTCAGCGCAGCATGGAGCGTTATTGGTGTTTGCGCTGGTTGCAACAGGAAAATATAAAACTGGTGGAAGCCGTTGTACTGCGCGAAAACCTGGTGAAACTTTTCGACATCCCGCTGATCTTCCGTGTGCCATCGCTGCCGGAATTGCCTGCCAATTCCCGCGTGCAACTGGCTGTGGGTGAGATTGATCTGCTGGATCTGAATTTGCAGACGCGCTATGTCGCGACTATAGAGGACGCTGTTTGAATATCAGGACAAAAACATGGCTGCCGGCAATCTTGCCGCATTTTAGGACAAGTCTTTCCTATTCGATGTTTTTTTCCATCGCGCTGCATGCTTTCCTGTTGTTCGGCATAGCGCTGGTGTTGCCTGATCCGCGCAGTGCTGCAAATTTTCTGGAGCCGCTGCAAGTAGTGCTGGTCAACAGCAAATCGAAATCAAAGCCCGTAAAGGCTGATGCACTGGCCCAGCACAATCTGGATGACGGCGGCAACACCGCTGAAGAACGGCGCGCGAAAAGCCCGCTGCCGACGATACGCGACGATTTAAAGTTCACCCCGGAACAGCGCGCCAAGCGCGTCGCCCAACTGGAGGCGGAAACGAAACAGATGCTTACCAAACTCAAGAGCAATTACGCAACCGTACAACCGGAACTCAAGAAGCAGAAGAACGACAGCGCCAGCAACGGCGAAGAACTGGTACAAAAAGCCCTGGAGATGGCGCGTCTCGAAGCGCAGATCAACAAGAATTGGGATGACTACCAAAAACTGCCGCGTCGCAAATTCGTCGGCGCACGCACGCAGGAATACCGTTTTGCGCAATATATCGAAGATTGGCGTGTCAAAGTGGAGCGTATCGGCAACCTGAATTACCCGGAACAGGCGCGCCGCGAGCAAATCTTTGGCAAGCTGCAGCTCAGCGTATCGATACGAAAGGATGGCAGCGTGGAAAGCATAGAGGTGAGCAAATCTTCAGGCCAGCGCATATTGGATGCGGCAGCAATGCGCATCGTCAAACTCGCCGCACCTTATTCTCCGCTGCCGCCGAGTATCACCAGGGATACCGACATCCTGACCATCACGCGCACCTGGACATTCACTTCGTCGGACAGGCTGGAAAGTGAATAGAGCCTTGCCCCATTCAGGTTTCTTCGCTAAAGTGCGCGCCATGCATAGTTCCCTGTTTGCCAGATTCCTGCTGATTTTTGCCCTGCTGTTCGCGCAAATGGGCAGTTTGGCGCATGGCATTTCACACATACTGGCCGAAAAATCGCAGGGTTCTGAACAGTCGCTGCCGCATGACAAGTATTGCGACCAGTGCGCGGCTTATGCGCAAATCGGCGGCCTGATCGGCAGCAGCAGTATCAGCTTCGCCAGCAGCGAGAATTTCGAAACGCTGCATTTCAGTAATCCCGCTTCCTACACCTCCACTACATTCGTCGCATTCGCGGCGCGCGCCCCTCCTTACTCCGCTTAAGCTGTTCAAGCTCCTCGCCATACAGGCGAGGTTTTTCATGCTTTTCAGGAGTAAACATGTCCCGAAATATTCATTGGTGCACGGCTTTTGCCGTGCTGTTGGGTAATCCGCTCAGCGCTCTCGCCGCGGATGATGCCGCTCCACAATCCGTAGGCGAACAGATCCAACAATTGAAGCAAAGCAATATGCAATTGGAACAGCGCTTGCAACAAGTTGAAAATGTTGCGGCACAGGCTCAGACCGCTGCACAGCAAGCGGAGCGGCCAGCGCCAAGCAGCGCAGGCGCGTTCAACCCTGCAGTGGCCATGATCCTGTCCGGCACCTATGGACAATTCAAACAAGACCCTGCCATCCCCACAACCGGTTTTGCGATGAATGCAAACCACGCGGGTTATGTGCGTGGATTTTCGCTCCAGGAATCCGAGCTGAGTATCTATGCCAACATCGATCCGCAGTTCAGCGGCGTGGGCACCTTTTCACTGGCCCCGGAGGGTGGCATCAGCGTGGAAAATGGCTTCGTGCAAACCAGTTCGCTGGGAAACGGTCTCAATCTGAAATTCGGGCGCTTCTTCTCCAGCCTCGGCTATCTCAACGAGCAACACTCGCACGTCTGGGATTTCGTCGATCAGCCGCTGGTGTATCGTGTGTTGTGGGATAACCAGTACGCTGACGACGGCTTGCAACTGAAATGGCTGGCGCCGACCGACATGTTCGTCGAAATCGGCGGCGAACTCGGTCGCGGACTCGGTTTTCCGGGTACTGACAGGCAGAACAAGAATGGTGCAGGCGTTCTGTTCGCGCACTTCGGTGACGACATCGGCATCGAGCAAAGTTGGCGTGCCGGTGTTTCGCTACAGCAAACTAAGCGCGTCGATGCGGTCAGCAATAACGTGCCGGATCTGCTCAATACTACGGGCGGCGTGAGCAACAGCTTCAGCGGCGACAGCCGGACTGCAGGGCTGGATTTCGTCTGGAAATACTCGCACAACGGCAATATCCGCGAGCGTTATTTTAAGGTGCAGGGCGAATATTTCCGGCGCAAGGAAGACGGCCTGCTGACCTATGACACAACCGGGGCGAACCTCACCGGCAGCTATGCCGTCACGCAAAGCGGCTGGTATCTGCAAAGCGTATATCAATTCATGCCGACCTGGCGCACCGGTTTGCGCTACGACTGGCTCGATCCCGGAACAGCGGGTGTAGGCTCATCTATCGCGGCCGATGTCATCAGCAATTACGCATTCAATCCTGCGCGCATCACATGGATGACGGACTACAACCCCAGCGAATTCTCACGCATCCGCCTGCAACTGGCGCACGACGACTCGCGGCAAGGCTTGGCGGAAAACCAGGTGTTCGTGCAATACATCATGAGTTTGGGCGCACACGGCGCTCACCAGTATTGATATGGAGTGCGCAGACACGTCTGCGCCTTTAATAAATGCGGCGTCATGCCGCCGCACTCCAAACAATTTAAAGGAACCATCATGAAAAAAATTCTCTACGCTTCTCTGTTACTGCTTATCAGCGGCAATGTCCATGCTGCGCTCAACGTTTTTGCCTGCGAACCGGAATGGGCGGCGCTCACGCAACAGCTCGCAGGTGACAAGGCCAGCATCTACACTGCCACCGGTCCGCTGCAGGACCCGCACCAGGTACAGGCGCGCCCAAGCCTGATCGCCAAAGCGCGCCGTGCGCAACTGCTGGTATGCACCAGCGCAGAACTGGAAATCGGCTGGATGCCGGTGGTGCTGCGCGAATCCGTCAATGACGCCATTCAGCCCGGCAGCAGCGGCAATTTTGAAGCGGCGCAATACGTCGCCATGCTGGAGGTGCCGACACGATTGGATCGCGCCGATGGCGATGTGCATGCGGCGGGAAATCCGCACATCCAGACCGATGCGCGCAATTTCCTGCCGATCGCGAAAGCCTTGAGCACGCGGTTGATCCAGCTTGATCCGGCCAACACTGCTTTTTACCAGCAACGACTCGCCACGTTCAATCAGCAATGGCAAGCAGCAATAGCAAAGTGGGAAAAACAGGCCGCTCCGTTAAAGGGCGTATCTGTCGTCGCGCAGCACAAAGGCTTCCCCTACCTGAACGACTGGCTGGGACTGAAAGAGGTCGCCGAACTGGAACCCAAGCCCGGCATGGAACCCAGCGCGGCCTATCTGGGGCAAGTGCTGAATGAACTGCAACAGCACCCGGCGCGCATGGTGATACGTGCCGCCTATCAGGATGGGCGACCATCGGAATGGATCGCTGAGCGCGCGCATATCCCCGCAGTGATGCTCCCATTTACAGTAGGTGGCACACCACAGGCGACTGACTTATTTACGATGTTCGATGACACGATTCAGCGTTTACTGGCAGGACTGAAATGAACGATATCGAGCTGAGCATCCTGCTGCCCGCGTTCATCGCGGGTTTGCTGGTTCTTGCAACGCACATCCCGTTCGGCATGAAGGTATTGGAGCGCGGCGTGATCTTCGCCGATCTCGCCGTCGCGCAAATCGCCGGGCTGGGCGTCATTCTCGCCGCATTGCTGGATCTGACCGGGCAGCCAATGATGGTACAAGCTATCGCCGCCGCCAGCGCGCTATGCGGTGCGGCACTGCTGGCGTGGATCGAGAATCGCCTAGCCGAGGTCAAGGAAGCCTGCATCGGGCTGACCTTCGTGCTCGCCGCCAGCGGCGGCATCCTGCTGATGAGCCGCGACGTGCATGCAGGCGAGCACCTCAAGGATCTGCTGGTCGGGCAGATCCTCTGGGTGAGCACCAATCAGCTGATCGCCACCGCTCTATTGACCGCCGCACTGCTGGCGCTGTGGAAGTGGAGCAAGCTGAAGACCCATTACCTGGGTTTCTACGCACTGTTCGCGCTGGCCGTCACCGCCTCGGTGCAACTGGTCGGCGTGTATCTGGTGTTCGCCAGCCTGATCGTTCCGGCGCTGGCCACCTATCGCATCAAACACCGCCGCACCCACTACGCCTTTGCGATCGGCATTAGCGGTTATGCCGTGGGCCTGCTGCTGTCCGCGTGGCTTGATCTGCCGAGCGGCGCAACGGTGGTGTGGGCGATGGCCTCTAGCGGAGTTATTGCGGCATGGTTGCTGAAAGCGCGTAAGGTGGGCTGATTTTCTTTACAATGCGCGCAGTGAATTCTTACGCTCGTCACAAATGACCGACAAATACGCCGTCATCGGCAACCCCATCGCGCACAGCAAGTCGCCGCAGATCCACAAGATGTTTGCAGAACAGACTGGCCAGGACATCAGCTACGAAGCTATCCTCGCGCCGCTGGATGGTTTCGATGCGACTGTTGAACGATTACGCAAAGATGGCTACAAGGGATGCAATGTGACTGTGCCGTTCAAGCAAAGCGCCTATCAAATATCGAATCGGAAGCAGTATCTGTCATATGACGTCGTTCACGCCCACGCAGCAAACACTCTCGAGTTTAAGAGCGATGGTGTCCATCTCCACAACACAGATGGCATCGGACTAATGCGTGATATACAAGATAATCGCGGTGTACTTTTACGCGGCAAGCGCGTGTTACTCATGGGTGCTGGTGGCGCAGCCAGGGGAGTGCTTTCACCATTGCGCGATGCTGGCGCAAATATCACAGTTGCCAACCGCACGATAGACAAAGCAATTATTCTTGCCGAACGATTCGTTGTGTCTAGTTGCAGTTACGAAGAGCTTGGGGGTAAACAATTCGATGTCGTCATCAACGCCACTTCCAGTGGTCTGTCCAATGAGATGCCGCCATTACCGCCCGGCATCTTCTCGCCCGGCGCGCTGGCCTACGACATGATGTACGGACGCGAAACGCCGTTCATGAAATTCGCGCGTGAGCACGGCGCTGCTGTGGTTTCGGACGGACTGGGCATGCTGGTCGAACAGGCCGCCGAGTCGTTTTGGTGGTGGCGTGGCGTACGACCCCAAACCGCGACAGTCATCGCCGCGCTGCGGAAGCAGCAATGAAAAAATCCCAGGGTTGGCTGTTGCGCTGGACCTGGCGTGGCGTGGTGATATTTTTCACCTTGCTGATCCTGTACCAGGTGTGGCTGTTCGCGCATATCTGCTGGTGGGTGAAATACAACCCTTCCAGCAGCGCGTTCATGGATACTCGCCTCGAGATCATGCAGGACAAAAATCCCAAAGCAGCGCTTCAATATCAATGGGTCCCCTACGAGAAAATTTCCGACAACCTGAAGCGCGCACTGATCGCAGCCGAGGACGCGAGTTTTGTCGACCACGAAGGGTTCGACTGGGAAGGCATACAGAAGGCCTACGAAAAAAATCTCAGAAAGGGGAAGATCGTCGCGGGCGGTTCCACCATCAGCCAGCAACTTGCCAAGAACCTGTTTCTCTCCACCAAGCGCACGCCCTGGCGCAAGCTAGAGGAGGCGGCGATCACCCTGATGCTGGAAGCGGTGATGGACAAGCAGCGGATTTTCGAGATTTATCTGAACGTCATCGAATGGGGCAACGGTGTGTTCGGCGCAGAGGCGGCCGCCCGCCATTATTTTCAGGTAAGTGCGGCGCAGCTCTCCGCAGATCAGGCCGCAAAGCTGGCGGCGATGGTTCCCAACCCGCGTTACTACGACAAACACCGTGAGGCGCCAGGCCTGCTGCGCAAGACCGATATAATCATCGCGCGCATGCCCGACGCGGAAATTCCCTGAGCGCCTGGCCGAGGTTTTCTTTACAATAGCGCGCGATTCACAGGGGATACGCGATGACCGACGCTGGCCAAGAACATCACTACACCGAGAATGTGCAGGAACACCTCAAGCAGGTGGAATCGCTGCTGCACAAACACGTCTTGCTGGAGGAGGTCATTCATCGGCAAGAACTGCCACGCGAAGATCGGCACGCACTGGTTGACACCCTGGTGCACAAACAACACCTCGCCGAACTTCGACACAAGCTGGATAGCCTGCACCCTGCAGACATTGCGTTCATTCTGGAAGCTTTGCCGATCGAGCAGCGCTTGCTGGTATGGGACTTGGTCAAATCGGAGCGCGATGGTGAAATCCTGATCGAAGTTTCAGAAGCGGTGCGCGAATCGTTGATCGCCACCATGAATCGTGAGGAGCTGAGTGCAGCCGCGGGGCAGCTCGACGCTGACGAGATTGCCGATCTTGCCCCGGATCTGCCGCAGAACGTGATGCGCGACGTGTTCAAGTCGCTGTCTATCGAAGAACGCGAGCAGCTGCGTGCAGCGATCTCTTACGAGAAGGATTCGGTTGGTGCGCTGATGGATTTCAATATGATCCATATCCGCGGCGACATCTCGCTGGAGGTGGTATCGCGTTATTTACGCCGCTTCGATGAACTTCCAGACCATACCGACCAATTGTTTGTGGTTGATCGTGATGACCGCTTTCTGGGGGTGTTGCCGCTCAACCGGATTGTGGTAAACGAACCGGAAGTGATCGTCAGCAAGGTGATGGTCACGGATACCATACAGCTTGATCCGGAAGAAAAGGCAGACCAGGCGGCCCAGGCTTTTGAACGCTATGACCTGGTTTCAGCGCCGGTGGTGGACGAAGAGGGCAAACTGGTTGGGCGGGTGACGGTGAACGTGGTGCTGGACTTCATCCGTACAGAATCGGAAAGCGACTTGCTGAATCAGGCCGGCTTGCGCGAAGAAGAAGATATTTTCGCTTCGGTGTGGAAAAGCGCGCAAAACCGCTGGACGTGGCTGGCACTGAATCTTTGCACCGCCTTCTTTGCTTCGCGAGTGATCGGCGCTTTTGAGGGCACCATCGCAAAATTCGTCGCGCTGGCAACGCTGATGCCTATAGTCGCCGGCATTGCGGGCAATTCTGCGAATCAAACCACCACCATTATCATACGCTCGTTGGCATTGGGACAAATCTCGCATGACAATGCCCGCAGATTATTGCTGAAAGAGCTGGCCATCAGTGGTCTGAACGGGTTGGTGTGGGGCGGGGTTGCGGGATTATTCGCTTACTTCCTGTATCACAGCGTGCCGTTGGGCATCGTGATGACCAGCGCAATGCTGCTTAACCTGCTGGTGGCTGCGACCGTCGGCCTGGCAATCCCGCTCCTCATGCACAAGCTCGGGCGCGACCCAGCTATCGGCTCCAGCGTGATGCTTACCGCCATTACTGACAGCGGCGGATTCTTCATCTTTCTGGGGTTGGCGACGATCTTCTTGGTTTGAATATTTGCGAAATCCGGATGGCTGTCATCAGTTTGGTAGCCTGACGGCCTTTCTCTATGCCAGCTTGTGGCATATCGACAGTCCCGATGTTGGGACATCTGAATAAACTCAGGGACTCTTTTAAGAGGGGGAAAGAACAGCACACCGTGTTGAAGCACGGTTTATTGAGGGCTACTGAAAGAGCTAAAAAGGGCGAGGAAGCAGACCGCCGCGCCCCTTGCGAGGAAAACTACGCGCCCAGAATACCTTTGCCAGCACTTTTAGCAGCTGGCTTCTTGGCAGCGGCTTTCTTTGCTGCC
>DHIV01000051.1:20293-21381 GCA_002403995.1 Gallionella sp. UBA4737
TACTTTCTTTTTAGCAGCTGGCTTCTTGGCGGCGGCTTTCTTTGCTGCCGGCTTCTTCGCCGCTACTTTCTTTTTAGCAGCTGGCTTTTTAGCAGCTGGCTTCTTGGCGGCGGCTTTCTTTGCTGCCGGCTTCTTCGCCGCTACTTTCTTTTTGGCAGCTGGCTTTTTAGCAGCTGGCTTCTTGGCGGCGGCTTTCTTTGCTGCCGGCTTCTTCGCCGCTACCTTTTTGGCTGCTGGTTTTTTCGTTTTGGATGTTGCCATTTTAATTCTCCATAAAATTTAGAATAATTACTACGACTCACTTCACACCCAAACGCCATGTGTTTTAGCGAAAGACGCTTGCGGCATCGGTACTGTATCCACGTTTAAAAAAACGTGCAACAAATTTCGTAAAAATTCTTTGTGGAAATTACAACACTCACGAAATCAGATTTTCCCCGGCATACAGTTGCGCTAGCGTCTCGCGTTCACGGACCAGATGCACGACACCGCCGTCCACGATCACCTCGGCAGCTCGCGGACGGGTGTTGTAATTGGAGCTCATACTCATCCCATACGCACCTGCGGAAAGCACAGCCAGCAAGGATTGCGGGGCGATCTGCAGGTCGCGAGCATGGCCGATGAAGTCGCCTGTCTCGCAGATCGGCCCGACCACTTCGTAGCGCTGCATCGCGTGTTTTTCGCGCTTGACCGGCAATATATCGTGGTAGGCATCGTACAAAGCCGGGCGCATCAGGTCGTTCATCGCGGCATCCACGACGGCGAAATTCTTCTCTTCGCCGTGTTTGAGATACTCCACACGTGTCAGTAAAACCCCGGCATTCCCGACCAGGACACGCCCCGGTTCGAGGATCAGCTTTTCGCTGCGACCGCGCAGGGCAGCCAATATCGCAGCGATATAGTCCCCAATCGCCGGGGGGGTTTCATCGTTGTAGCGAATGCCCAGGCCGCCGCCCAAGTCGAGATGTTCCAGATGAATTCCCTCGGCGGCCAAGGCATCTACCAGTGCCAGCACCTTTCCTGCCGCGTCGATGAACGGGCTGGTCTCGGTTAGTTGCGATCCGATGTGGCAGTCCATGCCGGTGATA
>DHIV01000051.1:21584-23823 GCA_002403995.1 Gallionella sp. UBA4737
ATGTGGCAGTCCATGCCGGTGATACGCAAGTTGGTCAAGCCGCGCGCTTTACGATACAGCCCGATGGCATCGCTATAAGCCACGCCGAACTTGTTCTGCTTGAGACCGGTGGAAATATACGGGTGCGTCTTCGCATCCACATCCGGGTTCACCCGCAGGCTGATCGCCGAAATTTTGCCCATGCTCGCGGCCACTTCGTTCAGGCGCTCTAGCTCGGCGGCAGACTCGACGTTAAAGCACAAAATACCGGCATCCAGAGCCATGCGCATTTCCGCAACCGTCTTTCCCACGCCCGAGAACACTATTTTGCGCGCATCGCCGCCAGCAGCGAGCACACGCTGCAATTCGCCGCCAGACACGATGTCGAAGCCCGCGCCCAGCCGGGCGAATAAATTCAGGATCGCCAGGTTGGAATTGGCCTTTACCGCATAACAAATCAGATATTCCCGACCCTGCAGCGCATTGGTGAATTGGCGCAAGTTATCCGTCAGCGCGGCGCGTGAATACACATAGCAGGGGGTATCGAACCGTGCCGCGATTTCTGCCAGTGGCACCTGCTCGGCATAAAGAGTGTCGTTTTGATAATGGAAATAATCACTCATGGCTGTTTGATTTGCTGAGAGGGCGGCATGTCCGGCTTTGGTGAATCAAGCGTCTGCGGACTAGTTGTTGGAGCCTGAGGTATTTGGGCTTGCGGCGCGGGCAGTTTAAGCGGACCTTTGTGTCCGCAGCCTTCCAGCAGCAAAAACAAAATTGCCATGATGCCCAATATAAAACCAGAACGCATGATCGCACCTGCGAATAATTTAACCGTTCGGATTATATGTCATCTGATAACAACAGCCTTGAGCTCATCGCGCAGGCTTGCATAATCAGGGCAGACACTTTCCACTACTTGCCAGAAGGCTGCCGAATGATTCAACTCGCGCAGATGTGCCAGTTCATGCACCACCACATAATCAATCAAACGCGGCGGCAGCTTGATCAGTTGCACATGCAGTCGTACCGAGCCTTGCGCGGTGCAACTGCCCCACTGGGTTTTCGCTTCCGATAGTTTGACGGCTTGTGGCATGACATTCAGCAGCGGCGCGTAATGTGCGGCGCGCAGCTTAAAAAATTGTTCGGCCTCCTGCCGATACCAGCGTGACACTGCCTGTTCTATGTGTGTTGTCTTGCTGCCATAGCCCACGAACACCCACAACTCGCTGCCACGCCGATGCACGGGAGTAGCGAACAAGCCCTGCACCACGCGCAACACCAGCAGTTCGCCAAGATAGTCTATCGATTCACCATTCTGCCAGCGGTTCGCAGCCGGTTGACAAGTCTGCCAGCCATCCAGCTTTTCCACCACCCAGTGCGCCTTGTCCTGCAACACGCTTTGCAGCCATTTCTCCGATGCCCGCAGTGGAACACTGACAATCAGGCCGCGGTCGTCGATGTTCAGGCCGATGCTGCGGCGTTTGCCGCTGCGCTTCAAAGTGTAAGTGATGTGCTTGCCGGCGAGGAGGGCGGTGCGCTGTTCAACGCTGGGGGGCGTGACTATTTTACGCAGACGTTGCAGCATCAATGGGCAAGGTTCTGGATTTCATTTTCTATCCATGCCTCGACGCGCTGGTTGATTTCGTCCGCTTTCAGCCCCTTGGTCTCGATAGGCGCGCCGATGCTCATGGTGATCAGTCCGGGATGTTTGCTGAACGCGTTGCGTCCCCATAAACGTCCGGCGTTGTGCGCCACCGGAATCACCGGTACGCCGCTGCTTGCCGCGAGCATCGCGCCGCCGATCTTGTACTTGCCGCGCTGGCCGAAAGGAATGCGTGTCCCCTCGGGGAAAACCACCACGCAGAATCCTTGCGCAAGGCGCTGTTTGCCCTGCTCCAGCAATTGCTTCATCGCACCTTTGCCGTCGCTGCGCTTGATCGCGATCGGGCTGGTCAGCGCCAGCGCCCAGCCAAAAAACGGTATCCACAACAGCTCGCGCTTTAACACCCACACTTGCGGCGGGAAGATTTTCTGCAGTGCCAGCGTCTCCCATGCCGACTGGTGCTTGCACATCACCACGCACGGTTGCTTGGGCAAATTCTCAATGCCCTTTACCTCATGGTGTATTCCGCATACCACACGCAGTATGGGCAGCATCATTTTTGCCCATTGCGAGATGATGCGATAGCGCGTGAGCCGGCTGAATGGGAAAGAAAGCAGTGCCAGCATCGCAAAGACCGGCGTGATGATGATTTGCAGC
>DHIV01000100.1 GCA_002403995.1 Gallionella sp. UBA4737
CGATCCAAAGCGCAAGGTGATCGCATGGGACGCTGCCGCAAAAAAATGGGCCGGCTCGGATATTCCCGACATCAGGCCCGACGCAGCGCCCGAGGAAGGCGTCAATCCGTTCATCATGAACCCGGAAGGCGTGGCGCGTTTCTTTGCGATCGACAAGATGGCGGAAGGTCCGTTCCCGGAACACTACGAACCGATGGAATCTCCGATCGCCAACAATCCCATGCACCCGGACAATCCGCTGGCGCGGTCCAATCCTGCGGCGCGGGTATTCAAGGGCGATTGGGAGACGTTTGGCAAGGCGGACAAGTTCCCGTATGTGGCGACCACCTACCGGCTCACCGAGCACTTCCACTTCTGGACCAAACATGCGAAGTTGAATGCGATCATGCAGCCGGAACAGTTCGTGGAGATCGGCGAAGAGCTGGCCAAGGCGAAAGGCATCAAGGCCGGCGATCACGTGCGGGTGAAATCCAATCGCGGATTCATCATCGCTGCGGCGGTCGTCACCAAGCGCCTGAAAATGCTCACCGTGGCAGGCCAGCCGGTGCACACGGTGGGCATTCCGATCCACTGGGGCTTTTTGGGTCTGGCCAAGAACGGCTACATCACCAACACCCTGACCCCGTTCGTGGGCGACGCTAACACTCAGACGCCTGAGTTCAAATCGTTCCTCGTGGACGTCGAGAAAGTATAGGAGGCGATCATGGCACTGCAATCGTTAGACATCAAAGCACGTTCCGCCACGACCACGCCTTCTCCCAGCGCACGGGAGACGATGGAGGTAGCGAAACTCATCGATATCTCCAAATGCATAGGCTGCAAGGCATGCCAGGTAGCCTGCATGGAATGGAATGATCTGCGCGACGAGGTCGGCACGAATGTCGGCGTGTACGACAACCCGCCCAATCTCACCGCCGAGTCATGGACAGTGATGCGCTATTCCGAAGTGGAACTGGAGGCGAACAAGCTGGAGTGGCTGATCCGCAAGGACGGCTGCATGCACTGCTCCGATCCGGGTTGCCTCAAGGCTTGTCCGGCGCCCGGCGCGATCGTGCAATACAGCAACGGCATCGTCGATTTTCACCAGGAACATTGCATCGGTTGCGGCTACTGCATCACCGGCTGCCCGTTCGATATCCCGCGCATCTCGAAGAAGGACAGCAAGGCGTACAAGTGCACGCTGTGCTCCGACCGCGTGGCGGTGGGGATGGAGCCGGCCTGCGTGAAGACCTGCCCCACCGGCGCGATCGTGTTCGGCACCAAGGATGACATGATCCTGCATGCCGAGGGGCGCGTCACCGACCTCAAGAGCCGCGGCTACGCGAATGCTGGGTTGTACGACCCGCAGGGGGTGGGCGGCACGCACGTGATGTATGTGCTGCAGCATGCCGACCAGCCCGAGATATACAACAACCTGCCGAAGAACCCCACGATCAGCCCGCTGGTCGGCCTTTGGAAGGGCATCACCAAACCGCTGACCTCCTTTGCGCTCGGCATGCTCGCCGTCGGCACCTTGTTCCACTACGTCATGAAGGGCCCCAATGAGGTCTCGAAAGACATCGAGAAGGAGTTCGAAAATGAATCGTAATCCCAAAGACCTGGTCCGCTATACGTCTTCCGAGCGCGCCAATCACTGGGCCGTCGGGATGAGCTTCATCCTGCTGGCGCTGTCCGGTCTGGCCTTGTTCCATCCGGCGTTCTACCCGCTCAGCATAGTGTTGGGCGGCGGAGTGTGGACGCGCATCCTCCATCCCTTCATCGGGGTGCTGATGGCGCTGCTTTTTGTCGTGATGTTTTTCCGTTTCTGGAAGCTGAACATCATCACTCAGAACGACAAGGAATGGCTGAGCCGCGTCAATGAACTGGTGGATGGCGATGACCGCAACATGCCACCAGCGGGCAAGTACAACGGCGGCCAGAAGCTGTTGTTCTGGTTGCTGTCAGCGTGCATGGTGCTGCTATTGTTGTCCGGCATCGTGATCTGGCGCGCCTATTTCTCTGCGCTATTCCCGATCGGCCTGATCCGCCTGTCATCGGTCGTGCATGCCGCCGCGGCGGCGCTGATGATCGGACTGATCATCGTCCATGTCTATGCCGCGATCTGGACCAAGGGCACGATACGCGCGATGCTGTATGGCACGGTCAGCCGCGCCTGGGCGAAGCAGCACCATCCGGCGTGGTTCAGGCAGATGACCGGCGGAGGGAAATGAGTTCCGCAACACGCATCATCGAACCGGGGCAGCTCGAAGCCCCGGCCGGACAGATACCTTTTCTGTGCTTGGCCGAACAAGATGTTTTCAAGCAACGTGCCGAGCGGTTACTGCAACTTTCCGAACAGCATTCCTTCGGCGCTTACCTGAATTTCCTCGCGACACTGGCGCAGGCACAGCATGAAGTGCTGACGCATTTCGCTACGGTGCCTTTGCCCTCAGCCGAACAGCAGGCATTGTGCCGCGAACATGGCATGCCGATGCTCGGCGCGCAAGCGTGGCACAGGGACGCGGCTTGGCGGGATGGACTGAAAGCGATCCTGCATCACATGAAAGCTGCACCCCTGCCCGCACCCGCAAGCGCGGCCATAGCCCGCTTGATGAAGCTCAGCGAGGCCGAGCTGGAGGAGATCGCGAGCAAGTTGCTGGCGGGTGACCTGGCCACGGTCGGCGCGCAGGACATGCCGTTTGTCGCCGCTGCCTTGCAGGTGTATTGGACACACATGGCCAGAGAATTGGGAGAGCACGCCATCGGCAAGCTGGAACAGGGCGGGCTGTGTCCGGTGTGCGGCTCCCATCCGGTCGCCGGCATCGTGCGCATCGGCGGAGTTCAGCAGGGGCTGCGTTATCTTTCCTGCTCGCTGTGCGCCACGGAGTGGCACATGGTGCGCATCAAGTGCAGCAGTTGCGAATCCACCCGCGGCATCAACTATTATGTTTTGGAAGGATCGAATGGCGCCATCAAGGCGGAGAGTTGCGACGCGTGCAATTCCTACCTGAAGTTGTTGTACATGGAAAAGGACAATCAGGTGGAAGCCATGGCCGACGACCTGGCCAGCCTGGCGCTGGATGTGTTGATGGACGAGACCGGCAAGGCGCGCGGCGGCCCCAATCTTTTTTTTCATCCGGGCAGCGTTTAACAAGCCGTTTCCGTTCGTTCCTCCAATAGATATAAAATCAAGTCCGGGCCATAATGACCACAGCGTCCTTTGAGGGAAGGATAGTCCATGCAAAACCGTATGAACAAAAAACTCCTGTCTCCATTTGCCGGTGTGATGATTTTTGTCCTCGTGGCCGTTGCCGGATTCGCCTATGTTAAATGGGTACCCTATTATGCCAAGGCGTTCATCGCCCAGAGCCATCACGCCATAGGCGATTCGATTCTTTCGGGTAAGGCTGCTTCTGCGCCGCCCGTATCATTGAGCGCGGCAGTGGACTACGCCATGGCCTATGGCAAGGCGATTTGGCAGGCGCTTGTCCTGGGTCTCGTTCTGGGTTCCGGCATCAAGGTTCTTCTGCCGGCTCAGTGGATAAGCGCGGTGCTTGGCCGCCTGGGTTTCAGGAGCGTCGCCTTGGGCAGCCTGTTCGCGATACCCTGCATGATGTGCACCTGTTGTGCCGCACCCGTGGCCGTTGGCATGCGGCAAAGCCGCGC
The DNA here is from genome assembly GCA_002403995.1 of Gallionella sp. UBA4737. GTDB lineage: Bacteria > Pseudomonadota > Gammaproteobacteria > Burkholderiales > Gallionellaceae > Gallionella. The sequence goes on from DHIV01000100.1 coordinate 3,646, forward strand.
ATCGGTCGGCAGCGTGGTGTCGTGGTGGATGTCGAACCCGGTGCTGAATCCTGCGACGCTGGTGTTCATGGGGTTCGTGCTGGGATGGGGTTGGGCCCTGTTCAGGGTTGTGTTAGGCATTGCAATGGTACTTGGAGTTACCCATCTAGCTGAGCGATATGGCGGCCAGCATGAAGCTGTTTCGCTCGAACAACGTGTAACGCCTGAGGCTGAGGTTCCAAAAGACAACCTTCTGATACGCTGGGGCCGGGAGTTCGTGACCCTCGCGATCAGACTCGTGCCCGAGTATCTCGTTCTCGTTCTTCTGCTTGGTGCTGCCAGGGTCTGGCTTTTTCCGGTGCTTGGTGCACATGATGGAATATTCTGGATCGTCGCGATGGCACTCGCTGGTACTCTGTTCGTGATCCCCACCGCAGGCGAAGTGCCCATCGTGCAGGCGATGTTTGCATTGGGCATGGGCGCGGGCCCTGCAGGAGCACTCATCATGACACTTCCTGCTGCCAGCCTGCCATCGCTGGCCATGCTCGGCCGCGTTTTCAGCATGCGAACCCGTCTCGTGATCGCGGCCGGCGTTGCGCTTTCAGGAATTGTTGCCGGGCTGATCGCGATGATCGTTTTTAACTCGTAAGATCCCACAGGCCAGTCAACGCAACCCCGTGCCATGTTGATGTGTGCTCAATCGCATGAGTACACTTGGCTGGCTTGAACAAGCAATGCGGGTCATGCATCAGGGTGGTATGCGCATCGGTTGCCGGGATTCTGCCCAGCATTCATAATTGAGCCCGACTCCGTTTCTAACCGGGCCCCTTCTTGAGCAATCAATCTCCTTTTCCTTCCGTGGATCGCGTTCTCAATTTGTCTGCGATGCAGCCGGTGATCGCCCGCTTCGGGCGGACGCGCACAGTCGCAACGGTGCGCACCGTGCTGGATGAGGCGCGTGCGGTTTGGCGCAACGGTGCATCGGGGGCTTTGCTGAGCGAGGAAGATGCGGTAGCGCGTTGCACCGATCTTCTGGAGTCCGGCGAACAGCCTTCGTTGCGGCCGGTGTTCAATCTCACCGGCACGGTGCTGCACACCAATCTGGGCCGCGCCTTATTCCCCGCGGAAGCTGTGCAGGCGGTGATGGATGTGCTGACGCGTCCTTGCAACCTGGAATTCGATCTCGACAGCGGCCAGCGCGGCGACCGCGATACGCACGTGGAAAAATTGCTGTGCCAGCTCATCGGTGCCGAAGCCGCTACCGTGGTCAACAACAATGCGGCGGCAGTTTTTCTTTCGCTCAATACGCTTGCCGCGCGCAAGGAAGTGATCGTGTCGCGCGGCGAGCTGGTCGAGATCGGCGGCGCATTCCGCGTGCCCGACATCATGGCCCGCGCAGGCTGCCGCCTGATCGAGGTGGGCACGACCAACCGCACCCACCTGCGGGATTTCGAGGCGGCCATTACGCCCAAGACCGCCCTGCTGCTCAAGGTGCACGCCAGCAACTATGCGATAGTCGGCTTCACCGCAGCGGTTGCGGAAGCGGAGTTGGCACAGCTTGCCCATCAGCACAACCTTCCATTCATGATCGACTTGGGAAGCGGCACACTGGTAGATTTGACCAAGTGGGGCTTGCCTGCCGAGCCGACACCCCAGCAAGCGCTGGCTGCCGGCGTCGATCTCGTCACGTTCAGCGGCGACAAACTCCTCGGCGGCCCGCAGGCGGGCATCATCGCCGGGCGGCGCGAACTGATCACGAAGATCAAGAAGAATCCGCTGAAGCGCGCCTTGCGTCTGGACAAGATGACGATCGCGGCGCTCGAAGCCATCCTGCAACTTTATCGAAATCCCGATCGCCTGGCCGAACGCCTGCCCACGCTCCGTCTGCTGACACGATCTGTGGATGACATCAAGGCGGTTGCTGCACGCGTGTTGCAACCGCTGCAGGACAAGCTTGCAGATCGATACAGCGTTGCACTGCGCACTTGCTCCAGCCAGATCGGCAGCGGCTCGCTGCCGGTGGAACGTCTGGCCAGCCATGGCATCGCCATTTGTCCCGTAAAAAAAGGACGCGGTGAGGGAACGGCTTTGGAGAAACTCGCCGCCGCATTCCGTGCCCTGCCTGTGCCGGTGATAGGACGCATCGAGGAAGGCGCGCTGGTGCTGGACATGCGCTGCCTGGAAGACGAGGCCGGGTTCATCTCTCAACTTGCTGAATTGAACGACGCACCGTGATCGTCGGCACCGCAGGACACATCGACCACGGCAAGACTTCGCTGGTGAAGGCGCTCACCGGCGTGGATGCCGACCGTCTCAAGGAGGAGAAGGCGCGCGGCATCACCATCGACCTCGGCTATGCATACACGCCCCTGCCCGATGGCGAGGTGCTGGGATTCATCGATGTGCCGGGTCACGAAAAACTGGTGCATAACATGCTGGCGGGCGCGACCGGCATCGATTTTGTATTGCTGGTGGTGGCCGCCGATGATGGCCCTATGCCGCAGACCCGCGAGCATCTCGCGATCCTTGATCTGCTTGGACTGTCGCGCGGCGCTGTCGCTTTGACCAAGATCGACTGTGTGCCGGAGGAGAGAGTGGCGCAAGCACAGGCGGAGGTCGAGTCACTGCTGCGGGGAACTGCGCTGGAGGGCAGCACTATCTTTCCGCTCTCCGCCGTAAGCGGCGCAGGCGTGGAACCGCTGCGCCATTATCTGGAGCAAGCCACATCCGCTTTGCCGACTCGTCCTGAAGCGGGGAATTTCCGGCTGGCCGTGGATCGTTGTTTCACGCTGGCCGGGACTGGCACGGTGGTGACCGGCACGGTGTTTTCCGGCACGGTTCATGTAGGCGATCAACTGATGCTGTCGCCTGCCGGCATTGCAGTGCGGGTGCGCGGCATCCATGCGCAGAATCGCCGGTCCGAGATCGGCACGACGGGTCAGCGCTGCGCGCTCAACCTGGCGGGAACGGATTTCGACAAAGAGGATGCGCGGCGCGGCGACTGGGTTCTGGCCGAACCCGCGCATGGGCCGACGCAACGACTGGATGTGCGGCTGCACTTGCTGGCCGGCGCGGACAAACCTTTGCGCCACTGGTCGCCGGTGCATTTTCATCTTGGCGCGGTCGATGTCATGGCGCGTGTGGCGCTGCTGGAACATGACAAGCTCGAACCGGGAGCAAGCGGTCTGGCACAGATCGTTCTCGACCGACCCATCGGCGCGCTGCGCGGCGACCGCTTCATCATTCGCGATCAATCTGCCAGCCGCACAGTCGGGGGCGGCAGAGTGCTCGATCCTTTCCCGCCGGAACGCAAACGCCGCACGCCGGAACGCCTGGCCGTGCTTGCCGCACTCGAGCTTCCCACAGCGCATGCAGTGTTGCAGGGCATGCTTGAGGCCACACCAACCGGAATTGATCTGCATCGATTTGCCTTGTCCTGCAACCTCAGCCCGGTTGAATTTGAAGCGCTGTGCCGGGATGTGACTATGGTCGTGGTCGACCGCACTGCCTTTCCGATTCACGTCTGGGAATCTTTGCGGCAGGCTGTACTGGAACGGCTGGCAGAGGAGCATCGACAGTCTCCGGAAACATTAGGGCCAACAGCAAATCAACTGCGCATGCTGGTGGCACCGCGCATGGTTCGCTCGGTTTTCGACAGCTTGCTTGCGCAATTGAGTGCGGACGATCTTATCGTTAAGAGCGGGCCTTGGCTGCATTTGCCGGAACACCGTATCACGCTTTCACCCGGCGATCAGATCGTCTGGCACAAGGTTGCACCGCTGCTGCTGGATCAGCCGTTCCAGCCGCCCAGGGTGCGCGATCTGGCCAATACATTGAAAGTGGATGAAGCGCGCATGCGGCTGCTGTTGCAGCAACTGGCAGCGATGGGAGAAGTCTACCGGGTGGCCCACGACCATTATTTCATGCCGCAACCGGTGGAGCAGCTTGCCGCCATTGTCCGCGAGATCGCAACCGGTCAACCGGACGGCAAGATCACGGCGGCGCTGTTCCGCGACCGGATCGGAACAGGACGCAAACTGGCGATCCAGATACTGGAGTTTTTCGATGCCGGTGCCGTCACCCGGCGTGCGGGCGACGCGCATCACCTGCGTTGAGGAGTTTGGGGTAGTATTTGTACGCAGCGGCTAAATGTTTTGATTTATTGAGCTTTACATGATTTACGACGATTGAGTGATTTACCGTAGGGCGGGCTCTGCGTGTGTTGTTGGGGCTGTGTCAACTTTGCACTCAACTTGTTGAGTAGCAAATTGCCTGACTTTGTTATCAGCCCCTTA